>NZ_JALHPM010000300.1:0-4917 GCF_022842525.1 Luteitalea sp. | reverse complement strand
CCGGTGACAGGGGAGAGCATCCCCGTGGACAAGGGGGTCGGCGACCCGGTGTTCGCGGGCACGATCAACGAGACCAGCACCTTCGAGTTCGAGGTCAACGCGCTGGCGTCGAACTCGACGCTCGCACGAATCATCCACGCGGTGGAGGAGGCGCAGGGCACGCGCGCACCCACGCAGGGCTTCGTCGACCGCTTCGCCGCCGTCTATACGCCGGCTGTCTTCGTCTTCGCGCTCGCCGTGGCGCTGCTCGGTCCCTGGCTGCTCGGCTGGACCTGGATGCAGGCGGTCTACAAGGCGCTGGTGCTACTGGTCATCGCCTGCCCGTGCGCGTTGGTGATCTCGACCCCCGTCACGATCGTCAGCGGCCTGGCGGCAGCGGCCCGGCGCGGCATCCTTATTAAGGGCGGCATCTACCTGGAAGAGGCGCGCAAGCTGAAGGCCATCGCGCTGGACAAGACCGGCACCATTACCGAAGGCAAGCCCAAGCTGGTCGACTGGAGCGTCCTCGATACCGGCATCGACGCCGCCACGGCCGAGCACCTGGCCTTCGTGCTGGCGTCGCACTCGGACCATCCGGTTTCACGCGCCATCGCAGCCGGCATTCGCCCCAATAACGTGGAAGCGAAGGACTTCAAGGTGATTGCCGGGCGCGGCATCCAGGCCCATATCGGCGGCCAGGTCTGGGTGCTGGGTAACCATCGTCTCATCGAAGAGCGTGGTCAGTGCTCGCCCGCAATCGAGGCACGGTTGCGCGCTCACGAGGAAGCCGGACGGACGGCCAGCGTGCTGGCGTCCGATGCCGGCCCGGTCGCGCTGTTCGCGGTCGCCGACACCATCAAGACCTCGTCGCGCGAGGCCGTGGGTGAACTGAAGGCACTGGGCATCACCCCCGTGATGCTAACCGGCGACAACCAGGCCACGGCCTCGACGATCGCCCATCAGGCGGGCATCGACGAGGCGCGAGGCAACCTGCTGCCGCAGGACAAGCTCGAGGCGATCAAGGCGCTGCAGGCGCAGCATGGCCCGACAGCGATGACCGGTGACGGCATCAATGACGCGCCGGCGCTGGCACAAGCCGACATCGGCGTGGCGATGGGGGCCGCCGGCACCGACACCGCGATGGAAGCGGCCGACGTGGTCGTGATGAACGACGACCTGCGCCGCATCGCCGAGACGGTCAGGCTCTCGCGGACCACGCACGCGGTGCTATGGCAGAACATCACGCTGGCGTTGGGGATCAAGGCGGTGTTCCTGGTGTTGGCGGTGTTCGGCAGCGCCTCGATGTGGATGGCGGTATTCGCCGACATGGGCGCGAGCTTGCTGGTCGTGCTTAACGGCCTGCGCTTGCTGAAGAAGGGGAACGGCAAGTGACGACGACTGCACGGCGGCGGATCGACACCTGCGAGGCCGCGATGTCCGAAGTTGCCCGCTAGCGCGACGCCGGTAACACGAATAGCGCATTCGCCGCTCTCGAGCGCGCGCATGTTCTCGGGCCACTCGACTTCGTGCCGAACCTGCGCATGCACTGGGAGTTGTGAGCGTCGGCTGGGATGCAGGTGACCGGTGCGAGGACAAGGGCAAGCTGATGAGCATAGCGCTGGTGCCGGTCGGCCAACTGCTAGGGCGAATGGCGGTAGGCAACACTGAACGGTGCGAACGTCAGCTCGGTCAAACCGATGGCCTTATCCTGCCCCGGTTTCACGTACATCAGAGAGTTGGTCACTTTCTGATGAACGGAGGGCGAAATGGCGAAGAAGGCATTGGTGCGGAATCGGCAGTACACGACGGAGTTTAAGCAAGAGGCGGTCACGTTGGCCGCTTCGATCGGGGACAATGCGACCGCCAAGCGACTGGGTGTTCCGCAGTCGACGGTGACGAACTGGTTGCGGCCCAGCACCAGCCAGATGACTCCTGTTGCCAGTCCCGCCCCGTAAGCGGCCGCCGGGGTGATGAACGCCGTCTGCGCCGCTTGGGTCGCCTCCACGGCGCCGAGCGCCTTCATTGGTTGGACCGGGAACGGCGCCCTGTAGAAGGCACCGCACGCGATCATTGTTAGTCCGAAGCTGAACAGTATGCCCAGCGGGTCCATCCTCAGGACGCTGATGTAGGCCACCACGAAGGCAATGAGCGTACCCAGGTCGCCGAAGGCACCAGCCCACTCCATCCGGTCGAAACGATTACGCCCATCGCCAAGTTCGAGCGGCGCGCTCTGGACTGGCTTTCCTGATTGCTGCATTCTGACCCTCAGGCTTTCTCGACTAGCATTGACCGTGCTCCCTGGCTACGCGGCGCCAACTATGCCCCTTGTGCGCATTCCGGCCATGACGGACACTGGATCCGGCGATGGCGGACAGCGTCGGAGCGAAGCGACGCAAGTGAGCGGATTATCGCTCAGGGTGTCCGCCATGGGGGTTGAGGGACGGGTCTTTTCGAAGTGATTCCTTGGATCGCAACTCGATGCGGTGGGCGTTGTGGATGAGCCGATCGAGGATGGCGTCGGCGACGCGGTCGGCTCCGAGGTAGGCATGCCAGTCGCTCACGGGGAGCTGGGAGGTGATGAGCGTGGCGCCTGTGCCGTAGCGCTCCTCGACCGCTTCGAGCAGGTCCTGCTTCTCGATGTCGGTGAGGGTGGCCAAGCCGAAGTCATCGATGACGAGCAGCGAGAGCTTGCCCAGGCGCTTGAGCAGACGCTCGTAGGTGCCCTGAGCGCGCGCCTGGACGAACTGAGTCAGCAACGTCGGCAGGCGCAGGTACTGCACGCTGAAGCCGTTGCGGCAGGCGTGGTGGCCGAAGGCTTGGGCGAGGTAGCTCTTGCCCACGCCGCTGGGGCCAGTGACGATGACGCACTGGTGGGCTTTGATCCAGCGGTGCTGGGCCAGTTCGAGCACTTGGGTCTTGCGCAGCCCACGCGGGGTGCGGTAATCGATATCTTCGATGGCGGCGGCACGCTCCTTGAACTTGGCGACCTTGAGTCGGGAGACGAGCTTGCGGTTCTCGCGGTAGAGCCACTCGTCGTCGACGATGAGCGAGAAGAACTCCTCCTTGGTGAGGCTCTGGTGGTCGACGCGTTCGAGGCGCGTCTTGAGCGCGTTGGCCATGCCGTAGAGCTTCATGGCGATGAGTTTGTCGTAGGTTTGTTCGAGCAACATGAATCGTGTTTCCTGTGGTTGTTGAGTTGTGTTCGAATTGGGTACTGCTGTCGTGGTATGCTATAGGCATGCTCTCTTTCATGGTGTCGAATGATGGTGGTTCGATCGAATCCGCCGAGGAGAGTCAGTGGTAGTAGCCGCTGCCTCGAACGTTGACCGCGCCGAGCGAGGAAGATATGTCTTCGGCATCGCTTGGGCGCTTCGTTTCACCACGAAGCGGTGCAGCCTCCATGCGCTGATCGAGCATGGTCTTGACGGTCTTGTAGCTCGGCGAGCGGATCGCGATGGCCTTGGCACTGGCCAGTTCCAGGCGCTGCTTGCCGTGCTTGTTGGACAGGCGCAGGACCCCCAGGGCGGAGCGGTAGCCTTGCTCCGGATGCGGCTTCGAACGGATGACGTGCTCGATCAGTGCGCCGGTGTGCGGGCCGATCGAGATGCCCCACTCGATCAACCGCGACGGCGTCCACGCCAGGTGTGCGCGGTGCGAGGCAGGTCGGTGTTCGAGCACGGTGCTGTGGGCGTACTTGGCGTAGCTTCGGGGGTGGCTCGCGACGCGTTTGTCCTTGTGGAAGAGCTCGATCGTGGTCGAGGTGGCGCGGCACCACAGCGCCTCGCCGATCAGCGTGTACGGCGTGCTGTAGTAGTGGTCATCGAACTCGATGTGGTAGTCGATGTTGACCTTCACCTGTTTCCACTGCGCGTACTCGTAGCGCGTCGCCGGCAAGGGCTTCAATGCCGGCCGATCCAGGCGCTCGTAGAGCGAGCGGCGAGATTCCTTGACGTGGCGCATCACCCGATCGTTGAGCCTGACCAGAAGCTCGGCGATGGCCGCGTTCAGCTCGGCCAGGCTGTAGAAGGTGCGGTGGCGAAGGGCGGCAAGAATCCAGCGCTGAGCGACGAGCACCGCGGCCTCGACCTTGGCTTTATCGCGGGGCTTGCGGGCCCGAGCCGGTATCACGCAGGTGCCGTAGTGCCGGGCCAGTTCCTGGTACGAAGGGTTGATCTCGGGCTCGTAGCGATCGGCCCGATTGACACCCGAGCGAAGGTTATCGGGGACGGTCAGGGCGCTGACCCCACCGAAGTACTCGTACATGCGCACGTGGGCGTCCAGCCACGACGACAGTTCCTGCGACAGGCTCGCCATCGCGAAGGTGTACGAGCTGGCCCCCAGTGCGCCGACGAACAGTTGCGTGGGCACCCTCTCGCCACTGACCGGATCGGTGATCGCGACGCCGTCGCAGTAATCGACGAAGCATCGTTCGCCGGGCGCGTGGTTCTGGCGCAGCACCACCGACAGGCGCTTGTCGTACTGGCGGTACAACTCGGCGAACTGCGAGTACTGGTAGCCGTCGGGATGCTCGGCCTTGTACTCGGTCCACAGCAGCGCCAGCGTTACCTGGTGGTCGCGCCGGGCCAACTCCTCGCGCACTCGTGCCCAGTCGGGCAGCGGACGTTGACGAGGCAACCTGCCGCTGGACTGGGCCGGGTACAGGCGTTGTTCAAGCGCGGTCTCGTCGAGCGCCTCCACCGCGGCCCAGTCCGTGAGCCCGGCAGCGACCGCCCGGCGCAGGCACTCGGCCACCGCGCTCTTACCGCAGCCCACCGCCAGGCCAATGCGCCGGGTGCTGGCGACGCCGCCGAGCAGGTGCAGCCGAAGAATCTCTTTGATCTTACGCATCGCAAGCCTCTGTTGGGCCACCGCTTCGCTCCCCGGGAAAAAGGGCGAAGGGTGGCGATCAGAAAGACTTGCGTCGAGGGCTCCGAGCCT
>NZ_JALHPM010000299.1:0-4988 GCF_022842525.1 Luteitalea sp. | reverse complement strand
TCCGCGCTGCCAAGGCGACGCGTACTGCGGCGGTGGCCAAGGGCGCGCGTCCATCGACCAGTCGCGCGACGGCCGGCCGGACGCCGGCGAAGGCGTCGGCCCATCGTGCGACCGCCCGTCCCTCGGCCGCCAAGCCGAAGCGGAAGTAGGGACGAGGAGCGCCGGTGCCGCTGATCCGCCTGGCCCGGGACAAGCGCGGGCTCGACACCCTCTATCTCCTGCACCACCGACCGGACGGGCGCGGCGAGCCGCGCCTGCGCGTCATCTACTTCTGCGCCGCCCCGCAAGGCCTCGACTTCGGCCGACAGGCGCTGGATCCGCAGACGCAACGCGCGCTCGAGCAACGCTATCCGGACGTCGCCTTCGACTGGCAGGCCCTGCTCAAGGAGATCGAGCAGCGACGCCTCCCGCCGCAGGTCGAACCGCAGGCGCGCCGGTCGCGGCCGGCCACCAAGACCGAGCGACGGCCTCCGCCGTCTGAAGCACCGGCAGAGAAGACCGCCGGAGCCAGCAAACGGAAGCGGCGACGTGGGGGAAGCGGGCAGTCCAGCCCGTCCGCTCGCGCGAACTCCGGCACGGCAGATTCCGCATCGGTGTCGCCTCCGGTCGCGGTGCCTCCTATAATCGAATGATGCCTGTACGTCTGAGCCGACTCGGATTGCGCGCCGCAGCGGTCCTGCTCGGCGTGGCCACACTCCCCGCGCAGCAGCAACCGGCCCCGCCGGCGCCCGCTGGTCCGCAGGACCCGTCCCGTCCCGACTTCGCGGTGACGACCAGCCTGGTCAGCACCGACGTGATCCCGCGCGATGGCGCCGGGCAGTTCCTCGCCGACCTCAAGAAGGAAGACTTCATCGTCAACGAGGACGGCGTCGAGCAGATGGTCGCCTCGCTCACGCTGGTGCACGGCGGGCGCTACTTCAACCTCGCCGCGCCGCCGCCGGCGCCGGTCGAGGAGGGGATGGTGCTGCCGCCGCCCCGTCCGGTCAACGACGCCGCCGGGCGCATCTTCCTGCTGTTCGTCGACGACCTGCACCTCGACTTCCGCAACACGCCGCGCATCCGCGACCTGTTCAAGAAGATCTCGACCGAGCTGATTCACGACGGCGACATGTTCGGCATCGTCTCCACCGGGCCGTCGTCCATCTCGGTGGACCTCACGTACGACCGCAAGCGGCTCGACGAGTCGATCAAGAAGATCAGCGGCAGCGGCCTCAAGCCCAAGGACATCCTGGAGCAGCCCAACGGGCAGCAGGGCAACCAGGAACTGCGCTATCGCGCGCACGTCGCCTTCAGTACCGCGTTCGACCTGATGCGCGAACTGGAGAAGGTGCAGAACCGCCGCAAGGCGCTGATCTACGTCACCAACGGGTACGACTTCGACCCGTTCCCGCAGGGGCGCCTGCAGCGCGACGCGCTGTACGGCTACAACCAGACGGGGATGGACCCTCGTGACCCCGCGGCCGTCACCAATCGCCAGGGGCAGCAGTTCGCCGACGCCGACCTGGCGCGCGAACTGGCGGACCTGACCCGCGCGGCCAATCGCGCCAACGCCACCATCTACACCATCGACCCGCGCGGCCTCGTCGGCGGCGCCGAGATGGACGACGAGGTGGACATGGTCGAGTGGAACAACCACGTGCGCAAGACGCAGGACAGCATGCGCGTCCTGGCCGAGGAGACCGGCGGGACGGCGGTCATCAACCAGAACGACTTCGCGAAGGCGCTCAAGAAGATCGACGCCGAGACCAGCGACTACTACGTGCTCGGCTACTACTCGAGCAACCCCGATCCGACGCGCAAGCGGCGGCAGATCGAGGTCAAGGTGAAGAAGCCCGGGGTGCAGGTGTGGGCGCGCAAGGGCTACGCGCTCAAGACCCCGAAGGACGACGAGAAGTCGAAGTAGGGAGGGACCGCTCGCGGAGCGGTCCCCGGGATGGTCTGCCGCTCTACCGGGCGCTGCGACGACGAGTCGTGGCGCCCGTGGTCTTTTGTGCAGCGGCCTTGCGCGGAGCGGCCTTCCTGGCCACCGGGCGCTTGGTCGCGCCAGCGGCGCGGGTGGCCGTCTGGCGGCTGGTGCCGAAGAACTCGGCATGGACCGCGCGCACCGCCGAATCCAGGTCGGTACGGCCGATGACGCAGCTGACCTTCATCTCCGACGTGCTGATGCAGTCGATGTTGACGCCGACCTTCGCCAGCGCCGTGAACATGCGGGCCGCCAGCCCCGGCGTCGACGCGATGCGCGACCCGACGATGGCGATCTTGGCCACGTCGAGATCGACGAGGACCTCGCCGACGATGTGCCGCTTGCGCCAGGTGCTCTCGAGCTCCTTGATGCGATCGACCTGATCGTTGTCGGTGACGAAGGTGATGCGGTTGCGGTCATGCGTGGCCGCGGCCTGGATGATCAGGCGGACGTTGACGTCCTCGCGGGCGAGGTCGCGGAAGATGGCGGCGGCGAGACCGGGCTCGTCGCGGACCTCCAGGAGTGTCACCTTGGCGATCTTCTTGTCCGACGTGATCCCCACTACGGCTGCGTCTTCCATCACTCCTCCACGAATCCAGGTGCCCTGACGGCGGTGGAACGTCGACCGCACGTGGATGGGCACGTCGTACTGCATGCAGATCTCGGCCGCGCGCGGGTGCAGCACCTTGGCGCCACTGGCCGCCAGCTCGATGGCCGCCTCGTAGCTCATCTCCGGCACGAGTCGCGCGGTGTCGACGACATTGGGATCGGCGGTGTAGACGCCGTCCACATCGGTGCAGATTTCACAGACCGGGGCCTGCAGGGCCGCCGCCAGCGCCGCGCCGGTGATGTCGCCGCCGCCGCGTCCGAGCGTCGTGATCTCGTGGTCACTGGTCACGCCCTGGAAGCCGGCGACGATGACCACGCGTCCGCTCTCCAGTTCGTGCACGAGGCGTCCCGTGTCGACCTTGGCGATGCGCGCGCGATTGAACGAGCCATCGGTGCGGATGCCCACCTGCGAGGCCGTCAGCGAGACGGCCGGCACGCCGCGGTCCTGCAGGGCCAGGCTGAGCAGGGAGACGGCGATCGTCTCGCCGCAGGCGAGCAACTGGTCCATCTCGCGGCCGGCCGGTCGACTGGAGACCTGGCTGGCCATCGAGATCAGCTGGTCGGTGGTCTTGCCCATGGCCGAGACCGCCACGACCATGTGCCGCGCCTCGGCCTGGCAGGCGATGATGCGATCGGCCACCTTGCGGATGTGCTCCGGCGTGGCCACCGAGCTGCCGCCGTACTTCTGGACCAGCAGTTTCGAGCGTTCGAAGCGGCTCATGCGCGATCCCCTGCGACGCCGGCGAGCGTGCCCGCGAGGTAGGCATCGACGTCGTCCAGCGAACGCGTGATGGGAATGGCCTTCGCCACGCGCGTGGTCATGATGTCGGCGGTCTTGTAGCCATTGCCGGTGACGCACACGACGATGGATTCGTCGCGCGGGATGCGTCCCTGGGCGATGAGCTTGCGGGTCACGGCGATGGTGGTGCCGCCGGCCGGTTCCGTGAAGATGCCTTCGGTGTCGGCCAGCAGGTTGATGCCGTCGAGGATCTCGGCGTCCGCCACCATCTCTCCCCAGCCGCCTGACTCGCGCAGCACCTCGAGCACCTGGAAGCCGTCGGCCGGGTTGCCGATGGCGATCGACTTGGCGATCGTCTGGGGCTTGACCGGGTCGGGGTAGTCGAGGCCCTGATGCAGGGCGCGGACGACCGGCGCCGAGCCTTCGGCCTGCGCCCCGTACATGCGGGGCAGGTCACCGTCCGCGAGGCCCAGCTGCTTCAGTTCGCGGAAGCCGCGGAAGATGCGGGGCAGCAGGGTGCCGCCGGCCACCGGCGAGACCACGTGCTTCGGGAACTGCCAGCCGAGCTGCTCGACGATCTCGAACCCCATCGTCTTGGCGCCTTCTGCGTAGTAGCTGCGCAGGTTGATGTTGGCAAAGCCCCAGCCGTGCTTGTCGGCCACCTGTGAGCACAGGCGGTTGACGTCGTCGTAGTTGCCGCGCACGGCAAGCAGCGTCGGGTGGTAGATGGCCGAGCCGAGCACCTTGTAGGGCTCGAGGTCGTCGGGAATGAAGACGAAGCAGCGCAGCCCGAGGCGAGCGGCGTGGGCGGCGACGCTGTTGCCGAGATTGCCGGTCGAGGCGCAGGCAAAGGTCGTGAAGCCGAGCTCCACGGCGCGGGTCGCCGCCACCGACACCACGCGGTCCTTGTAGGAGAGCGTCGGGTGGTTGACACCATCGTCCTTGATATACAGCTCGCGGACGCCGAGCCGCTCGGCCAGCCGCGGCGCCGGCACCAGGGGCGTGAAGCCGGAGCCGAACCCGGTCAGGGGCTCGCCGGTGATCGGCAGGAGTTCGCGATAGCGCCAGATGTTGCGCGGGCGCGAGGCGATGTTCTCGCGCGTGAAGGTGGTGGCGGCCTTCTCGTAGTCGTACACCGGCTCGAGAGGGCCGAAGCACTGGTCACAGACGTAGGTGGCTTCCGCGGGGAACGCGGTGTGGCACACGTGACATTGCAGACCGAGCAGTGTGGACACGTTTGGCAATCCTTACCCGTGGGACACGGCCAGGGGACTCGCCGTGACCGGTTGGTGCACGTCGAGCACCCTGATGACGACGTCGGGGTCGATCGTCGCGTAGAGGCCGCCCAGGGCGGCGACGACGGGACCGGGGTCGCCCGACACGCAGACGGCGACCGAGGGCCCGGCACCCGACAGAAAGGCACCCAGCATGCCCGGAGCCTCGAGCGCGAGGACCTCGGCAAGGCCGGGCACGAGTGGCAGGCGATAGGGCTGGTGCAGCCGATCGGCGAAGGCTTCGCGCAGCAGGTCGAAACGCCCCTGGGCAAGCGCCTGCAGCAGGAGCGCGGTCCGCTGCACGTTGTGGATGGCGTCGTGCCGCGACACCTGGGCCGGCAGCACGGCGCGCGCGGTCCTGGTCGGCAGAGCCAGGCCGGGCGTGGCGACCACGAGCCGGACG
>NZ_JALHPM010000298.1:0-4989 GCF_022842525.1 Luteitalea sp. | reverse complement strand
GACATCAGTTCCTCTCGCGCCACCGCCAGTTCGGCGATCGCGGTCTCCGCGACGCGTGCGGCCTCGCGTGCCGCGGTCAGCTCCACCGCGCGCGCGTCGGCCAGCTCCGCATCGAGGCTCGCCAGCTGTCGCTGCAGGGCCTCCCGCTCCTGGTGCCAGGCCTCGCGTTCCTGGGCCAGCTCCGCCGCCGGCGCCGCCAGGAGTGCAGGGGACAGGGACTCGGTGGGCGCCTCGACGACGTCGCGCAACACGATGAGGGCGGCAGGCGGCCCGCCGCTCTCGCGCTGGAACGGGACGGCGCGCAACTGCAATCGTCGCGGGTCGGCCAGATGCCGCGTCCGCGTGAAGAGCTCGCGCGTTGCGCCACCGGACACGGCTTCCACGAAGGCGACGGCGCTGTCCTGCTGATCTTCGGAGGCGTCGAACCAGGGCGCGAGTGGCGTGCCGATGACCTGTCGCGCATCCGGCGCGCCAATCAGGCGAAGTGCCGCGAGGTTCACCGCGAGCACCGTGTGCTCGGGGGACACGAGCATCACCGCTTCCGGCAGGTGCTCGAGCAAGGCCCGCAGCCGTGTCTCGCGGGAGCGGACCACATCGAGATCGAGCGAGGCGCGGCAGGCGGCCTGGGCACGACCGACCGCGTGCAGCACGGGATCGGCATCGGCCGGCAGTCCCACGCATTCGTCGGCGCCGGCGCGACGGAACGCGTCGTGATGGACGCCGTCGGCGACGACGCTGATGGCGAGGTTCGGGTAGGTGCGCTTGACGCGGCGCACGCCGAGCACGAGCGACTCGGGCTCGACGGCGGCGTTGACGATCAGAGCCGCCGAATGGGGCGCCTCGACGTCCTGCGTCGTGAGCCCGGCCAGGCCCTCCGCGGTGAGGCCGACGTCGCGCAGTCGCGTGCCGAGTCGGGCCACCAACTGCTGGCGCAACGCGTCGGTCGGGCCCGCATACCAGAGGCGCTGTGTCTTGCGCAGCACGTCCCGTTCCGGATGCCGCACCTCGTCGAGCCCTTCCGGCAACGTGCCGGCCACGAGGGCCGATGCCGTCACGACATCGTCGGCACCCGACAGCCAGGCGGCGCCCGCTTCACGCGCCGAGGGGTCGGGCACGACGGCGAGGACGGGAATGGCCTTGCTCACGCGCCGCAGCCGGGCGATGGTCTCGACGACCGCGCCCCCCTGGCCCGCAACCGCGACCAGGTCGCAGGGGCGGTTCTCGAGCCAGGTCACGGCAGCTTCCGTGGCCTGACAGAGATCGACGGACGTGGCCCCGAGCGCGGCCGCGAGGGCGGCACGCAGCGAGGCAGGGTCGGTCACGTGGAGAGCGACGAGAAGGGCGCGCATGAGTGGGGGTTCCTACCAGCTGTTGGCCTGGAGGCCTTCGAGCAGCGTGGGGACGTCCGGAGCGCCGCGCACGACCACCGTGTAGTCCACGACGGGCACTGGGGCTGACGACCCGGCGGCTTCCGGGTGCTCGGGTTCCTGCATCGCCGCATCCTGGAGCTGATCGCAGAGGACCAGATCGCCGGCCAGCGAGAGGGCGGTTTCGTAGCGGATGCCGTCGGCCTCGAGGTGGGCCACGGTGGCGCGGACCACGGCGGCCGTCAGCGTGATCGTGGCGTCGGCGGCGACAAAGCGGATGCACACCGTCTGTCCCGGACGCATGTGCAGATTGGTTTCGAGCCGTACGCCACGGCGCGACACATCGAGCAATCTGACGGGGGCGCCGCCACTGAGGCGCGCCGTCAGGGACGGCAGGACGTTGGCCGGGACCCTGCGGTGCTGGCGTCTGTTTCGATCGAGCTGCTGGGACACGATGTCTCCTCTGACAGAGCGGCTGGGAGCGCTCACGCCGCATATCCGTCCTGGGCGGCTCATCCGTGCAAATCGACGGCCGACCGACGATCTTTAGGCTCAGAGGCCGGAGAGCGCGCGCCGCCGTCGCCGACGTGTATCGGCCAGCCACCACCCGCGCGTCGTGTCCACATGCCCATGCTCGTCGTCCACGGCGGTGAAGACGAAGGGCTCGGGGCAGTCGGCGTCGTCGGCGTCCGTGTGGCGATGCGTCGCCCGGCGTTCGATCAGGGCGACCTGCAGGGGTTCGCACGAGAACTCGTCGACGAGGCGTAGGCCGGTTTCGTAGCGGACTTCTTCGGCGTCGAGGCGGACGATCGAGGCGCGCACCACCGCGGCGTTCACGGTGACCAGTTCGGTATCGACCGAGAAACGAAGGCTCACCATCTGACCGGGCCGCATGTGGCGGGTCGTCTCCAGCCGGACGCCGGCACGCGACAGGTCGAGCAGCGTCACTTTCGAGGCGCCGCTCAGGTGTGTGGCCAGGGTGGGAAGACGCGCGCCGGCCACCCGTCGGTGACTGCGGCGTTCCTCACTCTCGGGCCGTCTGCGTTCACGTCGGGGCATGGAGGTCCTGGTAATCGATCGCACTGGCGCGGGACGCGCCGACGGCGGGGTAATCGGCGGGCGCCCGCCCTGCTTGAGGTGGAGGTGGGAGGCGGGTCGGCAGTGCGGCCGGCTATAGTACGAGCCGATGCAGATTGACGAACATCTCGCGTACCTGACGCGCGGGTGCGTGGACATCGTGCGCGCCGCCGACCTGCGGACTCGCCTGGTCGAGGCGCAGGCGGCTGGACGGCCACTGGTGGTCAAGGTCGGCTTCGACCCGACCGCGCCGGACCTGCACCTCGGGCACACCGTCCTGATCCGGAAGATGAAGCACTTCCAGGACATGGGGCACACCGTCGTGTTCCTGATCGGTGACTTCACCGGCCTGATCGGGGACCCGACCGGACGGTCGAAGACGCGGCCCGCCCTCACCCCCGAGGCGATCCAGGCCAACGCCGACACCTACCGCCAGCAGGTCTTCCGGATCCTCGATCCGCAGAAGACGGTCGTCGACTTCAACAGCCGCTGGCTGGGAACGCTCACGAGCGTCGACTGGATTCGGCTGGCCGCCCAGTACAACGTGGCGCAGATGCTCGAACGGCGCGAGTTCCGCCAGCGCTACGAGGCGGGGCAGCCCATCGCGCTGCACGAGTTCCTGTATCCGCTCAGCCAGGGGTACGACTCGGTCGTGCTCAAGGCCGACGTCGAACTCGGGGGCACCGACCAGCTGTTCAACCTGAACGTCGGGCGGGACATCATGCCGGCCTACGGACTCCCGGCGCAGATCATCCTGACCACGCCGCTGCTCGTCGGGCTCGACGGCGTCGAGAAGATGTCCAAGAGCCTGGGCAACTACGTCGGCATCGACGAAGCGCCGGACGAGATGGTGCGCAAGATCGTCGAGGATTTCCGCGGCAGCGACGAAGTGCTGTGGTCGTACTTCACCTTGCTGACCGACCTGTCGATCGCGGAGATCGAGGCGCGGACGGCGCGGTTTGCCGCAGGTGCGATCACGGCGTCCGAGTTGCGGTACGAGCTCGCCGAGCGCATCGTCGCCGACTATCACGGCCGTGATGTGGCGGTGGCGGCGGTGCAGGCCGTGCGCGCGCGGCATGCGGCCCGTCAGGGGCGTCGCCAGGCCGACGAACTTCCTGTGCACGCGGTGCCGGCGGGCATCCTGCTGCGCAAGCTGCTGGTGGACCAGGCCCTCGCGGGGTCGGGCAGCGACGCCACGCGGAAGATCGCGCAGGGAGGCGTCCGCGTGGACGGGGAGGTCGTCACCGACATGAACGCGGTGGTGGCGGCCGGGATCTGGACGATTCAGGCAGGAAAGAAGCTGATTGTGCGCGTCAGGGCCGAGTGATCGGGGGCGGGGCTTGACGAGGGGCGGCGCCATGCGTATGCTTCGTCGGGTCGGCACACGGGGGCAGCGCTCGCTGCGGAATCTCCGGGGTCGGCACCTCCCTCGACACGACGGACGGGGCAACAAGTTTGGGGTTGACACCCCGTGGCCTCTGACGTAGTCTTGGAATCCGCCTTCTGAAGGCTCTCGCCGCTGACGCGGCCATGAGCGGGAGGGTGGCGGCTCGGGATGGACCGGGAGCGAAAATTAGAGGTTGACACTCCTGACGCTTCCAGTTAATCTCGAAAGTCTTGCCGGGCGCACCGGCATCACCACACAGCGCGGCTCCGCCGCCTGGATGTCGGTGAGGGGGCCGCACTTGCTGCGAGTCTCTCGAGTGTGCCTGGCGGCCGGCAACCCAGTCCGGCGAGCCCTTGTGGCCCTAGACCAGCGGGGAATGTAGCGAGCGTCGCAGGAATGCGATGCAGTGTGCTGCGGACTTCGGGTCGATGCGAGTGGCGGGTGTGAACGCCGCGAGCGACACCGAAAAAAGGTGTTGACAGGGTCGAGGTGGTTCGGTATTCTGGGTGAGTTCGCCTGATGACGGCGAACACATGGTTCGGCGAGGGGAAAGTAACCTCCGAGTGAGCCGGTTCTTTGAAAACTAGATAGAACGTGCAAGCACGAAAACCTGTCGAGTATTTCAGCCCGACGGTGTGTGACTTCGCAAGAAGTTGCTGGCCGTTGGACAACGAATAAGTAACAACGCTAGAGAGCCAATCAACAGGCGATCAACGTTGAGGTATCGCTGATGCAGCAGCAATGCGGCATCGGCAAACACTTTAACTTGAGAGTTTGATCCTGGCTCAGAATCAACGCTGGCGGCGTGCCTAACACATGCAAGTCGAACGTGAAAGGGACTTCGGTCCTGAGTAAAGTGGCAAACGGGTGAGTAACGCGTGGGTGATCTGCCTCTGAGTGGGGGATAACGTTCCGAAAGGGACGCTAATACCGCATGACATCCTGTTCTTGGATGAACGGTGATCGAAGCTGGGGACCGCAAGGCCTGGCGCTTGGAGAGGAGCCCGCGTCCGATTAGCTAGTTGGTGGGGTAACGGCCTACCAAGGCGACGATCGGTAGCCGGCCTGAGAGGGCGGACGGCCACACTGGGACTGAGACACGGCCCAGACTCCTACGGGAGGCAGCAGTGGGGAATTGTTCACAATGGGCGCAAGCCT
>NZ_JALHPM010000297.1:0-5004 GCF_022842525.1 Luteitalea sp. | reverse complement strand
GCGGCGGCGTCGGCGAGCACGGACAGGCGCTGGTCGGCCAGCGCCGCGTCGCGCACGGGGTCGGCCATGGTCGCGGCCTCACGAGGACGCTCCTGTTCGAGGAGGACCGACGCCAGCACCAGGCGCGTGACGCCGGACGTCGGGTCGAGCGCCAGCGCACGCCGCACGGCCGCTTCGGCCTCGGCGAGGCGCCCGGCGTAGAGGGCGACGAGTCCGGCCGTCCGGTGCACGGGCGCGGCATGGGGATCGAGGGCGATGGCGCGGCTGGCGTGCTGGCGCGCTTCGGGATGCCGGCCCTGCTCGGCGAGGAAGATCGAGTACCACTGGTGCGCCGTGGCATGGCTCTCGTGGAGTTCGAAGGCACGCGTGAAGGCGCGCTCGGCCTCCGCCCACTTCCAGTCGCGACGATGACGCACCATGGCGATCGCCAGGTGGGCCTCGGCGCTGGCCGGAGAGAGGCGGAGGGCGGTGGCAGCGGCGGTCTCGGCCTGGTCCAGGGCCTCGCGCGCCGCCACGGCCCCGAAGGCGTCGAGGGCGCGCAGGCACCACGCATCGGCGAGGGCCGCATGCGCCGGCGCGAAGGTGGGCGCGCGCGCCACCACCTGCGCCAACTGCGTCGTCGCTTCCACCAGGTCGTCCGGCGATCGTCGATGCAAGGCCTGCCGGCCGCGCACGTAGGCGTCGTACGCTGCCGGATCGAGGCCGGCGGCGCGTGCCAGCTGCCGTTCCTGCCGCGGCGTGATCGCCGCGTGGAGTTCGTGCGCCATGGCGCGCGCGACCTCGGCCTGGAGGGTCAGGATGTCGCGACTCGTGCGGTCGTAGGTGCCGGACCAGACGTGCGTGTCCGATGCCGGGTCGATCAGCTGCACGGTGACCCGCACACGCGACGCCTCGCGGACCACCGATCCCTCCACGACCAGATCGGCCGCCAGTTCACCGGCCACGACCGGCAGGGTCTTCGTGGTGCCCTTGTAGGCCATCGACGACGTGCGCGAGATCACGCGCAGGTCGTCGATGCGTGACAGGTCGGCGATGAGCGCTTCGGTGAGGCCGTCGCTGAAGGCGTCGCCGTCGCTGGTCGGCGAGAAGGCGCGGAACGGGAGGACGAGCAGGGTGGGCAGGGCACCTGGCGTCGTGGCCGCGGGCGGCGCCGCGCCAGGGGTGACGGTTGCGGATGGCGCCGTTCGATGCGCGCCCCAGGTGCTCACCACGTAGACGCCGAGGACGACCGTGGCCGCCGCACCGATCAACTGCGCGAGGATGCGACCGGCAAAGGCGATCCAGGCCGCACGCATCTTGTTGCGCTTGCGCTCGAGCCTGGTGGGGTCGGGGGGCGACGCGTCCGGGACGTCTGCCATGGTGTGTGCGCCGCGCGCAAGTCGCGCACGGCGCCCTGTCCCTACTCTACTCCCAACGCTCGTCCGTGGACAGTCCGCCGGACGGCCCTGGCGACGCCTATTTCGGCGGGGCGTCGAGCGCGTTGAGTCCCCGCGCGTAGTTCGGGTCGAGTGCCGCGAGATCGGCGCGGTAGCTGACCGTCGTGGCCGTCGGAAACGTCGTCGGCACCTTCTGCGTGACGGCGCCCGTGGCCGCCCACTCGGTCGCGCGCTGCAGCGTGACGACGAATCCCACGCAGCTCATCGCCACGATGTCGTGGCCGAGCACGGTGTGGAAGACGCGCCCCTTGCCGAAGGTGCTGGTCATCAGGATCGGCTCATCACGCCCGGTGCCGTTGTTGGCCGGATCGGCGAAGGCGGTGGCCAGAATCGTCATGGTCGTGCCGGGACCGCGCAGATGTGCGTAGAGCTCGTCGCCCTGGTGCATCCACACCGCCGGGAGACCGCGGGTGATCGGATGGTCGGCGACCCGCGTGCGGATGGCGTACGGCGTGCGGCGGCCGTGCGAGGCGCCCGGACCGTCCGACGGATCCTTCACGAGCGTGTCGTCCTTGTAGTACCAGTACGGCCCCGAGGCCACCGTGCGCCCACGCCAGCCGCCCACGCCGATCATGTCGTTCCAGGCCTTCCAGCCCGAAAAGGCATTGTCGGCCGCGTGCACGACGACGGCGCCTCCACCCGACGACACGTACTGCTCGAACGCCGTGCGCAACGGCGCCGGCCAGCGCTCGTCGGGCGCGTCGTAGTTGAAGACCACGGCCTGATAGGCCGAGAAGTCGGGGAGGAAGCCGTCGAGCACGCCCGTGGCGGCCGGTGCCGTCACCACCGTCACGTCGAACCGGCCGGTCTCCTCGAGGGCCCGCTCGATGAGCGGCGTGGTCAGCTGCCACTTGTGATACGGGCCGCCGCTCTCGCCGTCGAGCAACATCACCTTGATGCGTGTCGGGCCTTGCGCCACCACGGTGACGGCGACGACGATGGTCGCCAGCAGGCCGATGAAGAACTGTTGCATGCGTACTCCTGGTCGAGGGAACGAGCTGTATGGTAGCCGAGCCGCCGGGCTGGGCCCCTGGCGTGCCCACCCGTGATAGAAATCTAGGACTTTCCATGCAACGACGTTGGCCGCACCTTGCCGTCCTGCTCGGGTTGTCCCTCGCGTCCAGCGTGCTGCTGCGCGGAGCCCAACCTTCGTCCCGTCCCACGCTCGTGCCCGGCGAGACCACGCGTCTCGAGAAGGCCGAGGCCGCGCGCATCGCCACCGAGACGCGGGCGAAGCTGTCGGTCGAACTGGCCGAGGGCGTCGACCTGTCGCTGTGGGCGCCCGAGCAGCTGATCGTCGATCCGGTGGCCATCGATCTCGCCCCCGACGGCACGCTGTATGCGACGAGCACCATGCGCAACAACATGCCGCTCGACATCCGCGGGCATCAGGACTGGATGCCGACGGTGCACACGCTGCGGTCGATGGCCGATCTGCGCCGCTTCTACCGCACGGTGATGGCCCCGGCCAACAGCGACCGCAACGCGTGGATCACCGACCTGAACAAGGACGGATCGCGCGACATCCGCGACATGGAGGAGTACAAGGAGCGCGTCTACCGCCTGCGTGATACCGACGGTGACGGCCGCGCCGACGAGTCGCGCCTGGTGTACGAAGGCTTCAACGAGGATCCCGCGTTCGACATCCTCGGCGGGGTGATGGCGCACGAGGGCGACCTGATCGTCGGCGTGCCGCCGGGCGTGTACCGGCTGCACGACAGCAACGGCGACGGCATCCTCGACCAGCGCACGACGATTGGCGAGGGCTTCAACACGCACCCGGCGTTCGGCGGGCACGGCGTCTCGGGCGTGACGATCGGGCCGGACGGGCGACTGTACTGGGAGGTTGGCGACATCGGCCTGCACGTCGTCGACAAGGGCGGCCGCACCTGGACCCTGCCTAACCAGGGCGCCGTGATGCGGTCGGAGCTGGACGGGTCGAATTTCGAGGTCTTCGCGACCGGCATCCGCAACCTGCAGGAGTTCTCGTTCGACGACCGGGGCAACCTGATCTCGGTGGACAACGATGGCGACCATGCCGGCGAGAAGGAACGCCTCGTCTACCTGCCCTACGGGTCCGACAGCGGCTGGCGCTCGAACTGGCAGTACGGCAAGTACACCGACGCGAAGAACAACCGCTACAACGTCTGGATGCGCGAGTCGCTCTTCAAGCCACGGGAAGAGAATCAGGCCGCGCACGTGCTCGCGCCGATCGAGAACTGGTATGCCGGCCCGTCGGGCATGGCCTACAACCCGGGCACGGCGCTGTCGGACGCCTGGAAGAACTACTTCTTCGTGTCGAGCTTCCCCGGGGCCGCCCCCAACGCGCGGGTCTACGGCTTCACGCTGGCCGCCGACGGGGCTGGCTTCAGGAAGGCCGACGAGAAGGTCCTGACCAAGGGCGTCCTCGTCGTGGGGATGAAGTTCGGCGCCGACGGTGCGCTCTACCTCACCGACTGGGTGACCGGCTGGGACTCGAAGAACAACGGCCGGCTGTGGAAGCTCGACACGCCGGCCACCGCGGGCTCGACCGTGCGCAAGGACGTGCAGTCCCTGCTCCAGGCGACCTTCGCGGACCGGCCCGTCGGGGAGATCGCCGCGCTGCTGCGCCACGCCGACATGCGCGTGCGCCAGAAGGCGC
This sequence comes from Luteitalea sp., assembly GCF_022842525.1. Taxonomy (NCBI): domain Bacteria; kingdom Pseudomonadati; phylum Acidobacteriota; class Vicinamibacteria; order Vicinamibacterales; family Vicinamibacteraceae; genus Luteitalea; species Luteitalea sp. The sequence goes on along the minus strand of NZ_JALHPM010000297.1, from coordinate 927 downwards.
AATTCGACCTCGTGCGTCGCGGCGACGTCCAGGCACTGCTGTTCGCGGCGCGCGACCGCGGCAGTCTGCACGCGCGCCTGCACGGGTTGTGGGGGGTCGCGCAACTGGCACGGCGCGAGGCGGCCCAGGCCGCCGCGCTGACGCCGTTCCTTGCCGATGACGACGCGGAGATCCGCGCCCAGGCGGCACGCCTCATCGGCGACGTGCGGTACGCCGCCGCAGCCGACCAGGTGATGCCGCTGCTGAAGGACCCAACGCCGCGGGCCCGCTTCTTCGCCGCCGAGGCCCTCGGCCGCCTGGCTCATCGCCCGGCCGTGCCGGCCATCGTGGCGATGCTGGCCGCCAACGAGAGCAACGACCAGTGGCTCCAGCACACCGGAGCGGCGGCGCTGGCCACCATCGGTGACGTCGACGCCCTCGCGGCCCTCGACTCGCACCCGTCCCCCCGGGCGCGCAGTGCCGCGGTCGTCGCGCTGCGGCGCCTGCGTGCGGCCGGCGTGGCGAACTTCCTCGCCGATACGGACGTCCGCATCGTGACCGACGCCGCCCGGGCCATCAACGACGACGGCGGTATCGCGGGTGGGGTGCCACGCCTCGCGGCGCTGCTCGCGACCGCGCCGGTGAGCAACGAACCGCTCGTGCGGCGCGCGCTCAACGCCAACCTGCGGCTCGGCACGCCCGATGCGGTCGCGCGGCTCGAGGCGTTCGCGCGCAGCGCGGCAACGCCGTCGGAACTCCGCGTGGAAGCCATTGCGGCGCTCGGCGTGTGGGGCGCTCCCTCACCGATGGACCGCGTCGACGGCTTCTACCACGGCAGCGTCACCGTCACGGCGGTCAACGCCGACCGGCAGCCGCCGAACGCCGCCGGACCGGCGGCGAACGTCGAAGGCCCACGGATGGCGCTCGCCAGCACGGGGCAGCCGGCGC
>NZ_JALHPM010000296.1:0-5023 GCF_022842525.1 Luteitalea sp. | reverse complement strand
CCCGCGCCCGCGTTCGCGCGGCCCCCGCGGGTCGGCTGCACCGTGATGCGCTCGGCCACGCGACGGGTGCCGTCGGTGGCGTACCGGATGACGAGACGCTGGCCAAGGCCAGACGCGAGTTCGGCGGTGGGCACGGTCTTGCGGCCCTGCTTCACTTGCGCCGTGGAGGCCAGTTCGTAGACCAGTTCTTCCGCGCCCTGACGGACGTGGATGACGTTCTTCTCTGTATCGACACGAAGCAGCTCGCCACCGCCCCACGTGGACGTCATCTTGGCGTCAGACGCGATCACGGGCGAGGCCACGAGCAGAGCTCCGAACAGGGCAGACAGGATGGAGCGACGCATGATGTGTTCTTCACTCCCGCCGCGCTGGGAAACGGAGGACGCCGGCGCGGCAGCGACCGTCCTCAAGAAAACGGACGCACGAGGTCGGGTGTTGGTTTCGCACTGACGTGAGGACATGGCGGGAGGCCTCGGGCGTGGGGACGGCAATGCGACTGGTACTGGCGGGAGCCGCGGCGGGGGCCATGGGCTGGGGCATCCGCGGGCAGTACGGACACGAGACCGGCGCGATGATTGCCGGCCTGCTCGTGTCGCTGGTGATCGTCCTCGGTATCCGTCCCGACGCGAGTCGGCACGCGGCACTCCGAGCGGTCGCCTTCGGGACGATCGGCGTCGGCTTCGGCGGCGCGATGACCTACGGCCAGACGCTGGGGCTGTCACACGATCCGGCACTGGTCGGGCACTGGGACGCCCTCCGCTGGAGCCTCCTCGGCGTCGCCCTCAAGGGCGCCGTGTGGATCGGGTGGTTCGGCGCCTGCCTCGGCATGGGGCTGAGCCCGGTGCGCTATCGCGCCCGCGAGATGGCGCTCCTGATGCTCGCGCTCGTGGGCGCCACCTTCGTCGGCACGTGGCTCTTCAACGCCCCGTTCGACCCCGACGCGCGCGTGCTGCCTCACCTCTACTTCTCCGCCGACTGGCACTGGCAGCCTGACGCGCCGTCGCTGACGCCGCGCCGCGAAGTCTGGGGTGGACTGCTCGTGGCCCTGGTCGCCCTCGCCGGCTACGTCCGCGTCGTCCGTCGTGATGCCGCGACGCTCCGCCTGCTGCGCTGGGGGGTGGTCGGCGGCGGCCTCGGGTTTCCCCTCGGGCAGAGCCTGCAGGCCTGGCATGCGTGGAACCCCGAGATGTTCGCCTCCGGCGTGTGGGCCAGCCTGGACCCGCACATCAATTGGTGGAACACGATGGAGACGACCTTCGGCGCCGTGATGGGGACCGCGGTCACCTGGGGCGCCTGGCGCCATCGCCACGCGTGGGCCCCGATGACGACGCCCGCCGTGACGTCGCTGCCTGCCGGATTCGAATGGGTCGGGATCACGACGCACGTCGTGCTGCTGGTGCTGGCCGAGTTCACCGACGTCCCGGTCCTCGGTCGCTATGCCGACATCACGCTCCTGATGGGGGTGCTGCCGCTCGCCCTGGTCGCCGAGGGACGATGGGCGCCGGCGGTGCTGGCGTTGCCGGGGACGCTGCTCCCGATCGCCGGCAAGACGGTGCGTCGTCTCGTGTACGAGGAACAGGCCATCGCTCCCCTGGCCGGATGGTTGCTGTACGCGGTGGTGCCCCTGGCGCTGATGGGCGCCGCGGCGTGGTGGCTGACGCGGCGGCGAGACCTGGAAGACGAGACCGGGCGGGGCGCCCGCCGTGACGTCCGCCGGGCCCTGCTGCTGGCGACCTGGACCTGCGTCGCGCTCAACTTCGCGTTCTTCGCGTATCCGTGGCCCTGGGCGCCCTGGACGACCCGGACGCTGCACGCGCTGGTGTTCTTCGCGTGTGCCGGGGTGGTGACGTGGGTGTCACGGGACGGCGAGTTCCTCCACCCAGGGTGAGGCGCCTTCGATCGCACGCAGACGGGCGAGGGCGCGCTGCACGGCCGCGTCGTCGCCGTCGAGCATCGCCACTCTGGCGAGATTGAACCAGCCTTCGGGGCGAGAGGCATCGGCCGCCGTGGCGCGCTCGGCGAGGCGCCGCGCTTCCTGCCGGGCCTGGACGTCGCTGGTGGTCTGCGCCTTCTGCAGCCAGGCCGCGGCGGCGTCGTTGAGGACGGCGACATCGTCCGGCCTCGCGGCGACGGCCTGGGACAGGACCGTGATGGCGCCGTCGATGTCGCCAGCCACCAGCAGCGCCACGCCGTAGGCATGCCGGCTGGCCGCGTCGGTGCGCTCGCGACGGGCCGCCTCGACGGCGGCGGCGGCGTCGAGCAGGGACAGGGAGGCGTCCGACGACGCCGGGCCGCCCGAGCGCGTGGTCGGCGGCTCAGGTGCGTGCCCGAAGCTCGTCAACCGGCCGTGCACGGGGCGCACGTCCACGTGTGCGGCACGCAGGGCCTCGAGCCCGGGGCCGGCATCGCGCCACTGACGCAGCGCCGCCGCACCGCCGATGACGACCACCAGTGATGCGGCCACCGGGACCATCCAGCGCATCAGTTGGCGCGGCCGGACAGGTGGCGGCTCCACGGGGGCGGGAGGAGCGGGAAACGGGAGGGGGGCGCCGCGCCCCTCCACCAACGCGGGGTCCGGCAGGTCAGGGACGATCGCGGCGAGCAGTTCGACGCACGCGTCGCAGTCGGCCATGTGCGTCTCGACGCGCGCCCGCTCTTCGACCGACAGCTGGTCGTCGAGGTAGGCCGCCATCTCCTCGTCGCTCGGACAGGCCGTGGCGCCGAGCGTCCCGCGATCGTGTTCCCTGCCTATCGTCATCCTGTCACCGGCCCGGGTCCGTCCGGGCGCCTGTTGGAAGAGACGTCCCGTTGCTCGTCATTCTCAGGGGGATCGTCGGAAGCGTCCAGCGGCAGCCCGGCCACCTCCTGCACCTGCGCGGCCGAGACGCCGCGGTCTTCGAGGGCGCGTCGCAGGCCGGCGAGCAAGCGATCGAGGTGGCGATAGAGGGGCTTCTGCTCCTCACGCAGGGCACGGGAGATGTTGGCCACGGTCATGCCCTGTTCGTAACGCATCCGGAGCAACAGACGGTCGCGTGCCGGAACCGTCGCCATGATGTCGCGCAGCGCGGCGGCGATCGTCGTGGCCAGATGGGCCGCGTCCGCCGCCGCCAGCTGTTCGTCGGGCGCGAGTCCGGACGCCGGCAGCGTGGACAGCACGGCGTCGTCCACGAGGCGACGTCCCGTCACCCGACGCGGCAGCCGTGCCGCGAGGGCGCGGAGGTGTTCGTCGTCGAGCGTGGCGTCGCGCGCGCGCAGGGTCTCGATGGCTTCCTCGAGCCCCAGACGCTGGCGCTCGAGCAGGCGCTCCAGCGCCACCGCCGTCGGGCCGAGGCACACGGCATCGGCCGACGGCCGCCATCGGCCCCACGCCTTCACGCGCTGGTCGAGGAACAGCCGGGTGATGACCGTGCGCAGGTAGGTCGGCAGGCTGCTTCGCCCTTCGAAGCGGCGCAGCACCGCGTAGTCCTGCTCGATCAGGCGCTCGGTCACGACGCCAGCGAAATCGTCCTGCTCATCGCGCGACAGGTGATACCGGCGACCGAGATCGCGGATCACGGCGGCGATGACGGATTGGGCGTCGAGGAACTGCTGGGCGTGCGCCGACACAGGCTCTCTGGAATGCCGCGGCTCTCGAGCACCCGGACCGGGTCGCGCTGCGCGAATCCCGGCGGTGATGTGCGTGAACTCCGGCAGTATCGGCGAACTGTCCGGCCGGACACAAGCGACGGCCGCGTGAGCGGAGACGACGGGGAGCGCGGGAGGAATCGAGGCCATGTCGGGTCGTCCGGAGGGACGGACAGACCTCGCGCGATTCGCAGGGGGCTGCGTATCATGAGGCCATGCGACTCCTTCCCACTCTCCTGGTGGGCGTCGCGCTGCTCCTTGGCGGCGCCGCCCACTCGCTGGCCGACACGAAGGCCTTCGTCGGCCGCTGGAACATCCAGCCCACCGATGGCACGCCGGGCGTCTACTGGCTCGAGGTGACCGACGCGGGCGGCGCCCTCGAAGGCAGGTTCCTCAATCGCGGCGGCAGCCCCGTGAAGCTGGCCTCGGTCGTCGTCGCCGGCAACGAGCTGCGCTTCACGACGGCCGCGGCGGGCACCACCCCCGGCCAGACCCATACGGCCACGGTCAAGGACGGCACGCTCGTCGGTTCGGTGACGCTCGGCGACCGCACCGTGAAGTGGGTGGGCACGCGCCCGCCGACCTGGGCCCCGGCCAACGCCAACGGGGCACACACCTTTGGCACTCCCGTCGTGCTCGTCGATGGCACGTCGCTCGAGGGCTGGAAGGGCCAGCGCGCCAACCAGCCGCTCAACTGGGTGGCCGACGCCGGCGCCCTCACCAACGGGGAGAAGGCCAACAACCTGGTCTCGACCCGGACCTTCAGGGACTTCCGGATTCAGGCCGAGTACAAGGTCGCCGAGAAGAGCAACAGCGGCATCTACCTGCGCGGGCGCTACGAGCTGCAGGTGCTGGATGATTTCGGCAAGGCGCCCGAAGAGCACCAGCACATGGCGATCTACGCGTGGACCAAACCGGCCGTCAACGCCAGCAAGCCGGCCGGCGAATGGCAGACGATGGAGGCGACGATCGTCGGCAACAAGGTGACGGTGGTGCTCAACGGCACGACCGTGCACGACAACGCCACCATCCAGGCGATCACCGGTGGCGCGCTCGATGCCCACGAGGACCAGCCGGGCCCGATCATGCTGCAGGGCGACCACGGCAAGGTGTGGTTCCGCAAGGTGGTCGTGACCCCGATCACGAAGGCCGGACGCTAGAGGGAGGCGCGCAGGGCGTCGCGTTCGCGGCGGGCCGCCGCCGCGAGCGTGAGCGACGCGTCGGCGCCGGCCCACCAGTCGAGCAGCACGTCGTAGGCCTGTGCGGCACCGGCACGGTCGCCGGAGGCGGCCAGCGCGCGCGCCAGGCCGAGCTGGGCCAGCGGCACCAGTGGCGAGAACGGGTCCGTGCCGCGGTGGTCCACGAGCTGCCGGAACGTCCGGGCGGCTTCGGCATGGGA
>NZ_JALHPM010000295.1:0-5046 GCF_022842525.1 Luteitalea sp. | reverse complement strand
TCACGGCCCCGTGGAGCACCGCGTCCTGCAGATCCCTCGGCGACTTCAGGCGCCCCTCCCGCTTCGCGTCTTCGTACGCCAGGTCCAGGTACAGCAGCATGAACACGCCGGTCTCCGCGTCCACGCCGAGCAGCGCGATCAGGCCGACCCAGACGCCGATGCTCATGTTGTAGTCAAGGAGGTACAGCAGCCAGATTGCGCCGATGGCGGAGAACGGAACGGCCAGCAGGATGATGGTGGTGCGCCCGACCGATCGCGTGTTCATGTACAGCAGCACCACGACCAGCAACAACGTGACCGGCACGACGATCTTGAGCCGCTCCTTCACCCGCTGCATCGCCTCGTACTGGCCGCTCCATTCGAGGGAGTACCCCGTGGGCAACTCGACCTGTGCGGCCACCACGCGCTTGGCCTCCTCGACATAGCTACCGATGTCGCGGTCTGCGACATCGACGTACACGTAGCCGTTGAGCATCCCGTTCTCGTTGCGGAGCATCGCCGGTCCGGAGACGAGCTTGACGTCCGCCAACTGCTCCAGCGGCACCTGCGTCTGTCCGCCCATGGTGGGCACCAGCACGCGCTTCAGGCGATCGACGTCGCTGCGGTAGTCGCGGAAGTACCGCACGCTCACCGGGTAGCGCTCCCGCCCTTCGATCGTCGTGGTCACGGTGTCGCCACCCACTGCCGACATCACCACCATCTGGGCCTGATCGATGGACAGCCCGTAGCGTGCCAAGGCGTCCCGCTTCCAGACGAAGTCGACGAAGTACCCCCCCGAGGTCCGTTCCGCAAAGGCGCTCCGCGTGCCCTGCACCGCTGGGAGGGCCGCCTCGATCTGCGTCCCGACGCGCTCGATCTCCTTGATGTCGGCGCCATAGATCTTGATCCCGACCGGCGTTCGCACGCCTGTCGTGAGCATGTCGATCCGCGCCTTGATGGGCATCGTCCACGCGTTCGTGACACCCGGGATCTTCACCGCGTCGTTCAGTTCGGCGACCAGCTGTTCGGTGGTGATGTGATCAGTGGTGATGCGTCGCAGCACAGGTTTCAGCCAGGTGGGTGCCCAGGCGGAATACCACGTCGGCACGCGCCGCCACTGATCGTGGGGCTTGAGCGTGATGACCGTCTCCATCATCGAGAACGGCGCCGGATCGGTGCTGGTCTCGGCGCGGCCCGCCTTGCCGAAGACGCGCTCGACCTCGGGAAACTGCCGGATCAGCTGGCCCTGCACCTGGAGCAACTGCTGCGCCTGGGTGACCGACAGCCCTGGCAGCGTGGAGGGCATGTAGAGCAGCGTGCCTTCGTCCAGTGGCGGCATGAACTCCGAGCCGAGGCGCTGGTACACCGGCACGGTCGCGACCACCATGGCGAGCGCGCCACCGATCACCGCCCACTTCCAGCGCAGTGCCCAGGCGCAGATGGGCTCGTACACCCGAATGAGGACCCGGCTGATCGGGTGATGCTCCTCCGAATGGATTTTGCCGACGAACACCGCGTTTGCCACCCGCGCGAGCCACGCCGGCCGGAAGGACAACGTCTTGGTATGCGTGAACATCAGCCGCATCGCCGGATCGAGCGTGATGGCGAGCACGGCCGCGACGATCATCGCGAAGTTCTTCGTGTACGCGAGCGGCTTGAACAGACGCCCTTCCTGGGCCTCGAGCGTCAGCACGGGCAGGAAGGAGACCGCGATCACCAGCAACGCGAAGAAGCTCGGACCACCGACTTCCTTCACCGCGTCGATGACCACGCGGCGGTAGTCTTCCTTGCGGCCGGTCCGATCCCAGATCTCCAGCTTCTTGTGGGTCTGCTCCACGACGACGATCGCCGCATCGACCATGGCACCCACAGCGATCGCGATGCCGCCGAGCGACATGATGTTGGAGCTCAGCCCCATCAGCCGCATCGGGATGAAGGAGATGATGATCGCCACGGGAATCGTGATGATCGGGATGATCGCGCTCGGTACGTGCCAGAGGAAGACGAGGATCACGATTGAAACGATGACCAGTTCCTCGATGAGCGTGTGCTCGAGGGTGGTGATGGAGCGCTCGATCAGGTCTGACCGGTCGTACGTGGTGACCACCTCCACGCCTTTGGGCAGACTGGGCTTGAGCTGTGCCAGCTTCTCCTTGACGCGCTCGATGACGGCGAGGGCGTTCTCGCCCTGGCGCATCACGATGATGCCGCCCACGACGTCGCCCTTGCCGTCGAGATCGGCCACGCCGCGGCGGATATCGGGGCCAAGCGTCACCTCACCGACATCCCTGATCCGCACCGGGACGCCAGATTCGTTGGTGGTCAGGACGATGTTGCCGAGTTCCTCCGTCGAGCGGGCGTAGCCTCGCCCACGCACCATGTACTCGGCGCCCGCCATCTCGATCAGGCGGCCGCCGACGTCGTTGTTGCCCGTGCGGACGGCCTCGGTCACCTTGTCGATAGGGATGTTGTAGGCCCTGAGGCGATTCGGGTCGACCTGCACCTGGTACTGACGCACGAAGCCGCCGATCGCTGCGACCTCCGCGACGCCGGGCACCGCCTTGAGGTAGTACCGCAGATACCAGTCTTGATAGGTGCGCAGGTCTGCCAGCGACTGCGTGCCGCTGTGATCGACCAGGGCATACTGGAACACCCAGCCGACGCCGGTCGCGTCCGGGCCGAGTTCGGTCCGCACGCCCTGCGGCAGGCGCGGGAGCACGCCAGACAGGTACTCGAGCGTGCGCGTGCGTGCCCAGTAGATGTCGGTACCCTCCTCGAACACGATGTAGACGTAGGAGAATCCGAAATCCGAAAAGCCGCGCACCGCCTTCACCTTCGGCGCGCCCAGCATCGCGGTGACGAGCGGGTAGGTGACCTGATCCTCGATGATGTCCGGACTGCGATCCCAGCGCGAGTAGACGATCACCTGCGTGTCACTGAGGTCCGGGATCGCGTCCACCGGGATCGACCGCATTGAATAGAGCCCGGCCATCGTGGCGACCGCCACGATCAGGAACACGACGAAGCGGTTCCGGCCGGAGAACTCGATGATCCGGTCAATCATGCGCGTGCCCTCCTGACGAGGCCCCGCTTGGCGGGGCCGTCTTGGCAGGCGGGTTGGCGGGCCGTACGGGTGCAGGCGCGGCGGCCGGCTTGCCACCGCCGCCATGCTGGTGGCCGGCCATGCTCCCAAGGGCTGACTTGAGCTGGCTTTCGGCATCGATCAGGAACGTGCCCGAAGCGACGACGCGTTCCCCTTCCGACAGACCGGACGTCACCACGAGCCGGTCGCCAACACGCTCGGCTGTCTGGACGGCCTTGGGCGCGAGATAGCCATCCCCGAGATCGACGAAGACGACCTGCCGCTCACCCGAGTTGAGCACGGCGTCGGCGGGCACGGTCAGCCGACGATTGCCCCCGAGCGGGAACTCGACGTCGACGAACATCTCCGGGCGCAGACGCATGCCAGCGTTCCGGGCCTCCAGGCGCACCTTCAGTGTGCGTGTGGTGGGATCGACCGCCGGCTGGACGTACGTGACGGTCGCGTTGATGGCCTTGATCGCCGACCCATTCGGCATCACGATCTTCGCAGGCGCCCCGGCCCGCACGGCCGACAGGTCGGCTTCGTAGAGGTCGGCCATGATCCAGACCGTGCTGAGGTCGGCCAGCGTGTACAGGTCGCTCTCGGCGGTCACGCGCTGATTGGGGAACGCATTGCGCTCGAGCACGAAGCCGCCGGCGGGCGCATACAACGTGATGTCACGAATGGGCTTCCCGGTATCGAGGACTTGCTGGATCTGGCCATCGGTCAGATTCCACAACTGGAGACGACGTCGTGTCGCCTCGAACAGCGAGTCGCCCTGGGCGGCCGACGCGGCAAGCGGACTCTTCTGCATCACCTCGCGCGCGCGGCGGGCGAGGAGCAGTTCCTCCTGCGAGGCGAGCATCTCGGGGCTGTAGATGGTCAGCATCGGCTGCCCCTTCTTCACCAACTGGCCCGTGAAGTCGACGTGCACCTTCTCAATCCAGCCGTCGACACGCGGGTGCACGTGCTGCAGCTTCGTTTCGTCGTACGCCACGCGACCGACGGTGCGCAACGTGCGGCCGACGTCGGTCGCCTCGACGGTCGCATAGCGCACGCCAGCCAGCTGCTGTCGATCGGTCGAGATACGCACGGCGCCAGCCGTGCTCGACGCCGCCGGCGCATCGGCGTACACGGGCTCGAGGGTGTTGCCGGTCTCGGCGTTGATGCCGGCGGTGGTCGCGGTGTAGGCCGGGACCTTCGGATCCCGGTAGTACAGGATGCGACGCGTCCGGGGTGTAGTCGCGACGCCATCGTCGGCGTACACCGGCTCGAGCGCCATGCCGCAGTCCGGGGCCGTGCCGGGCTTGTCGGACGTGTATGACGGGTGCATTGGATCCACGTAGTAGAGGACCTTGCGGCCGGCCGTGGCCGCCGCAGTCGCGGTCGGGCCGGGCTGACGCCTGTCGCGCAGGATCCAGCCTGTGCCGACAGCCGCCGCGAGGAGAACAGTCAAGAAGACGAATTTGAACAGGCGCATGGCGGGCCTCAGGGGACAAGCGTGACCGCCGCCATCTCTTCGAGGCGACTGACAGCCGTGTACTGCTCGGAGAGCTGTTCGAGGTAGCTCATCTCGTACTCGAGCACCGATCCGAAGTTGGTCAGCACCGACAGAAAATCGACGGCGCCAGTCTGGTAACTACTCACTGACGACTCCAGCGCCAGCCGCGCCTGAGGGAGGACGGCATCACGATAGAGCGTGGCCAGTTCGCCCGCGGTCGTCGCCATCTGGTAGTCCTCCTGCACGCGGTTCTGGAGGAGCAGCCGGGTGCTCTCGGCGGTCTGTTGATCAGCAACGAGCGTGAGTTCCCGCTCCGCCACGGCCGCCCGGCGGCGCGCCCGCTGCAGCGGCACGATGACGTCGAAACGGAACTCGAACATGTCGGGCATCGACCCCATGTAGTTGTAGCCGCCCGACACGGCGAAGTCCGGCTTGAAGTCGCGCTTCGCGACCGCGATCGCGGCCTCGGAGCGCGACGCCATCA
>NZ_JALHPM010000294.1:0-5069 GCF_022842525.1 Luteitalea sp. | reverse complement strand
GGCGCGGGCGGCGGACCGCCTGCGGCAGCGGCGCCGCAGGCCCGCCCACGGGCGCCCATCGTCAGCCCCGCGGCCCAGATTGGCGCGATTGTCGCCTGTCAGCTGGGCATCGCGCTGCTGGCCACCGGCTTCGGCCGCCATCCATGGCTGGCGCTCGTCTACCCGGCCACGGCGGCGACGTTCGGCCTGTTCTTCAGTCGCGTGCGGGCCTTCTGCGAACACGTGCGGCTGGACCGGCACGTCGGCGAGTGTTCGGTGCGATCGCACCTGCCCAATCCGATCGATCGGACCTTCTTCTACACGTTGAACATGAACCTCCATGTCGAGCATCACCTGTTTCCGCAGGTGCCCGCCTGTCATCTGCCTCGCGTGCGCGAGCACCTGCGCGACATCGGGTACCTGCAGCCGGCGATGACCTCGCGGTCCATCCTGGGCACCATTGCCGGAGTGCTCGGCGACGCGCGCCGGCGCCGGCGGCGGGCGATCGCCTGATGCAGATCGCCACCGAGGAGGTCGCCTGCAGCACGTGTGGCAGCCGCCAGGCCGATGAGGTCGGGCGGTCGCGCGACTACGAGTTCGCGAGCTGCGACAACGAGTTCGTGTTCGTGCAGTGCCGTGCCTGCGGGCTGACGTACCTGCGCAATCGCCCGCGGCCCGAGACGCTGGGCGTCATCTATCCGCCGTCGTACTACCGCTATGCGGCCTTCCTCGGGCCGGTGACGACCCGGCTGCGCGGCATCGTCCAGGGTGGACGCGTGCGCCTGCTGCGCACGCTGGTGCCGACCGGTGCGACGGTGATGGAGGTGGGGTGCGGCGAAGGGCAGTTGCTGCAGGCGATCAAGGCGGATGGCGACCCCTCGTGGCGCGTGGTGGGGGTGGACATCTCGGAGGAGGCGTGCGCGGCGCTGCGGACCGCGGGCCTCGAGATGCAGTGTGCCCGGTTTGAGGCGCTGGACTGGCCGGAGGGCACCGTTGACCTGATCATCCTGAATCAGGTCATCGAGCACCTGGCCGATCCCCGGGCCTGCGTGGCGCGTGCGGCGGCGCTGCTGCGGCCGGGTGGCCGAATCCTGATCGAGACGCCGTCTGTCGGCTCGTGGGACCGCGACTGGGTGGCCCCGGACCGGTGGGGGGGCTGGCACTGCCCACGACACTGGTCGCTGTACACCCGGGCCTCGCTGACGGGCCTGCTGCAGCAGCAGGGCTTGACGGTCGAGCGCACGACGTACCTGCTGAGCCCGTTCATCTGGGCGCATACGCTGCAGAACGTGGTCAGGGACGCCCCGGCCTGGCGGTGGGCGTCGGGCCTCCTGTCCGAGCGGTCCGTGCCGGCCCTGGTCGCGTACGGTCTCATCGATACCGTCCAGCGCTGGGTGACGGGACGCACGTCGAACATGCGCGTGGTCGCGAGGAAGTGACCCGGCACATCTTCTGTGCTATCCTGCCTGTTCGCCGCGAGGCCCCGACGCGAGACTGGTGCAGGCGACCAGACTCGAGGGGGAAGACGGCGCGGGGGTTGCACCAGTCCCCCGCACCGTGATAGGCTCGCAAGGTTTTGTCGGGGTCAGGACACCCTATCTGACCCTGAGCCACGCGAAGTGAGGCCCGGATCCCGGGCGCTGTTGCAGGTCGACGGCGGGGATTGGCGGGCACATCCGAGCGGACCACCCCCGATGGTGGCTCGCGACGCGACAACTTCGAAGACGTAGGGTACCCAGTCTCGGGTGCCAGGTCGGCCATCGGTCGACTTTCAGGCCCGGGACGCCGTGTCGCCGCTGTTGAGGTGGCACGGAGGCAAGTCCGAACGGGCACGCCTGACGAGGCGTGCCTGGATGCGTGTCTGTCGATTCTGGCAGCCCCGCGCGCAGGTGGAGTCACAGTGCCGACTATCAGTCAGCTGGTCCGCAAGGGCCGTGAAGCGGTCATCGACAAGACCAAGAGTCCTGCGTTGCAGGAGAGCCCGCAGAAGCGGGGGGTCTGCGTCCGGGTGTTCACCCAGACGCCCAAGAAGCCGAACTCGGCGCTCCGCAAGGTGGCGCGTGTGCGGTTGACCAACAAGATCGAGGTGACGACCTATATCCCGGGCGTCGGCCACAACCTGCAGGAGCACTCGCTGGTGCTCATTCGCGGTGGCCGCGTGAAGGACCTCCCGGGAGTCCGGTATCACGTCGTGCGGGGCACGCTGGACGCCACGGGCGTCGCGAACCGCCGGCAGAGCCGGTCCAAGTACGGCGCCAAGCGCCCGAAGGCCTAGCAGGAGCTGATTCGAGATGCCACGCAGACGAGTAGTTGCCAAGCGCGAAGTCACGCCCGACCCGCTCTACAACAGTGCCCTGGTGACCAAGTTCATCGGGTCGGTGATGAGCGACGGCAAGCGGAGCACCGCGGAGCGGATTCTGTACAAGAGCTTCGAGATGATCCAGGAGAAGACCGGCGAGGAGCCCCTCAAGGTCTTCAAGAAGGCCATCGACAACACCAAGCCGAGCCTCGAGGTCAAGTCGCGGCGCGTCGGTGGGTCGAACTACCAGGTGCCGATCGAGGTCAACGTCAATCGTCGCCTCTCGCTGGCCATCCGGTGGCTGGTCAGCTACTCGCGGTCGCGGGGCGATGGCAAGACGATGGAAGAGAAGCTCGCCAACGAGCTGCTCGATGCCAGCAACATGCGTGGTGGGGCCGTGAAGAAGCGTGAAGACACGCATCGCATGGCCGAGGCCAACAAGGCCTTCGCCCACTACCGCTGGTAGTTCAGGAATTTCACTCTTTTTCGTCCGAGTACTCGATCCATGGCACGTCAGGTCCCACTCAGTCGTACGCGCAACATCGGCATCATGGCGCACATCGATGCCGGCAAGACGACCACGACCGAGCGCATCCTGTTCTACACCGGCATCACCTACAAGATCGGCGAAGTGCACGAAGGCACGGCGACGATGGACTGGATGGAGCAGGAGCAGGAGCGCGGCATCACCATCACGTCCGCGGCGACGACGTGTTTCTGGCGTGATCACCGCATCAACATCATCGACACGCCCGGCCACGTCGACTTCACGGCCGAGGTCGAGCGTTCGCTCCGCGTGCTCGACGGCGCAGTCGCGGTGTTCGACTCGGTGGCCGGCGTCGAGCCGCAGTCCGAGACGGTGTGGCGCCAGGCCGACAAGTACCGCGTGCCGCGCATCTGCTTCGTGAACAAGATGGACCGCATCGGCGCGAACTTCGACCGCACGGTCGAGCAGATTCGCACCCGCCTCCAGGGCAACCCGTGCGTCCTGCAGTTCCCGATCGGCAGCGAGGACAAGTTCCGCGGTGTGGTCGACGTGGTGGCGATGAAGGCCATCACGTACAAGGACGAGACGATGGGCGCCGAGTATGTCGTCGAGGAGATCCCCGCCGACCTGCTCGACCAGGCCAAGGCCTACCGCGAGCAACTGCTCGAGAAGGTCAGCGAAGCCGATGACGCCCTGCTCGAGAAGTACCTGGGCGGCGAGGAGCTGACCGAGGCCGAGATCAAGAAGGCGCTGCGGTCGCGCGTCAACACCTCGGTGCACGCGGGTCGCAGCGAGGCGCCGTTCGTGCCGGTGATCTGTGGCTCGGCGTTCAAGAACAAGGGCGTCCAGCCGCTGCTCGACGCGGTCGTCGACTTCCTGCCGTCGCCGGTCGACATCCCGGCCATCCAGGGCATCTCGACCGACAAGAGCGACGAGACGCCGATCGAGCGTCCGGCCAACGACACGGCGCCGTTCGCGGCGCTCGCCTTCAAGATCATGACCGACCCGTTCGTCGGTCAGCTCACGTTCATCCGCGTCTACTCGGGCGTGCTGACCTCGGGCTCCTCGGTCCTCAACTCGACCAAGGGCAAGACCGAGCGCATCGGCCGCCTGCTGAAGATGCACGCGAACAAGCGTGAGGAAATCAAGGAAGTCTACGCCGGCGACATCGCGGCGTGCGTCGGCCTGAAGAGCGTCATGACGGGCGACACCATCTGCGACGAGAAGCACCAGGTGATTCTCGAGTCGATGGACTTCCCGGAGCCGGTCATCTCGCTCGCCATCGAGCCGAAGACCAAGAGCGACCAGGAGAAGCTGGGGCAGGGCCTCGCCAAGCTGATGGCCGAGGATCCGACGTTCCGGGTGCGTACCGACACGCAGACGGGCCAGACGATCATCGCCGGCATGGGCGAACTGCACCTCGACATCATCGTCGACCGCCTCAAGCGCGAGTTCAACGTCGAGGCCAACGTCGGGCGTCCGCAGGTGGCCTACAAGGAGACGCTCACGATGCAGGCCGAGGGCGAGGGCCGCTACGTGCGCCAGACGGGTGGACGCGGGCAGTACGGCCACGCCAAGGTGCGTCTGATTCCGCGCCAGCCGGGCGAGGGCTACCTCTTCGAGAACAAGATCGTCGGCGGGACGATTCCGAAGGAGTTCATCAAGCCGATCGACGAAGGCATCAAGGAAGCCCTCACCACGGGCATCCTGGCCGGGTTCCCGGTGGATGACGTCGGTATCGAGCTGTACGACGGCTCGTACCACGACGTCGACTCCAACGAAATGGCCTTCAAGATCGCCGGATCGATGGCGTTCAAGGATGCCGCCAAGAAGGCCCGTCCGGTGTTGCTCGAGCCGGTGATGCGCGTCGAGGTGGTGGTGCCCAAGGAATTCATGGGCGACATCATGGGCGACATCGCCAGCCGCCGCGGCCACATCCAGTCGCAGGAAGACCTCGGCGGAACGCAGATCGTCAGTTCCCGCGTGCCGCTGTCCGAGATGTTCGGCTACGCGACCGAGCTCCGGTCGCGCACGCAGGGCCGCGCCACGTACTCGATGCATTTCGATCGGTACGAGCAGGCGCCTGGCCACGTGGCCGACGAAGTGATTGCCCGCATGCAGGGCACCAAGCAATAGGGGTAGGGCGCGTTCTCCGAACGCGCCGGTTGTTCCGTCACGGACCCGTAGAACCGGAGAGCAGGCGCAATGGGTAAAGAAAAGTTCGATCGTTCGAAGCCGCACGTCAACATCGGGACGATCGGCCACATCGACCACGGCAAGACGACGACGACGGCAGCGATCACC
>NZ_JALHPM010000293.1:0-5250 GCF_022842525.1 Luteitalea sp. | reverse complement strand
CGCCCCCTCGGCCGCCCCGGCGTCGTCGAGCGCCCCGGCGCCAGCCGACCGTGACGAGCGCAAGCGCCTCGAAGCCGAGCAACGCCGGGCCCGACGCGCCCTCGACGCGCATCAGGAGCGCGTGACCCGGGTCGAGAGCCGCATCGCGGAGTGCGAGCGCGAGATCAAGACCCTCGAAGACACGATGGCGCAGCCCGGGTTCTACGAGGATGTCGTGGCGTCCAAGCCGGTCATCGACCGACACCAGGCCCTCATGTGGGAAGTCGGTGATCGCATGGCCGAATGGGAAGCCCTGGTGGACGCCGCCCCGCCCGCTCCGTAGTCCGCCGGCTGGCCGGACACGCCGCGGTCCTGTCCCGTCCTGCGGACAAAGTTGTCATCCAATTACAAAAATTGTCGGCCCTGGCCATCCAAAGCCATGGATCGTCGGCTGGATGGACGTGCGAAATTTCCAAATCGTACGTATCCTGACGATCGGCATAGGCCTTGAATGTAATCGTCCGTGCCGCCATGCGCGCTCAGATGCTGAAACCGTCACCAGGGAGCGAAGTAGCGGGCCCACCCCCGTCGCTGCAGCCGCGGCGCGGTGACGATATCGTGCCCGAGCGGTTCTACCGCGACCTGATTTCGGGCATCCGCAATGGCGTCATCGTGATTCGTCACGATGGCACGCTGGTGGCGATCAACGACGCGGCCTACGCCTCCCTGGACATGCTGCCGGGCGCGGCGGACGTCGGGCGTCCGATTGCGGCGGTGCTGGCCGATGTGCCGGAAATGGTGCGTGTGCTCGAGGGCGCGTTCGGCACCGACCCCCTGCCCAACCGCGCCGAGGTGAAGCTGGCGCGGACCGGGCGATCCATCGGATTCACGATGTCGCTCGTGCGCGATGGCCTCGGCATCGTGTCTGGCGCGGCGCTGTTCTTCCGGGATCTGACGCGGGTGGAGCAGCTCGAGGAGCGCGAGCGCCTGCGCGATCGGCTGGCGGCGCTCGGCGAGATGGCGGCGGCCATCGCCCACGAGGTGAAGAATCCGCTGGCCGGCATCGAGGTGATGGCTGGCCTGCTCAAGCGTCGGCTGACCGACAATCCCGAGGCGCAGACGATGCTGGCCGACATCATCGGCGAGGCCAAGATGGCCAACGCCATCGTGATGGAGGTCCTGGACTTCGTCAGGCCGGTCCGGCTGCAGGTGGAGGACGTCGAAGTCGCCGAGCTGGTGCAGGACTCGCTGCACATGGCCGACAGTCTCGTCCCCCGGGGCAACGTGGCGGTCAGCGTCGACCTCCCGGAGCATCTGCCGCCGGTGCAGGGCGATGGCCACCAGTTGCGCCAGGTGTTCACCAACCTGCTGACCAACGCCTTCGAGGCGCTGAGCGGGCACGGGCGGCTAATCGTGCAGGCCACGGCGCTGGCGAGCCTCCCCTTGCCGGCCACGCCGGATCACCCGCATGGCCCTGGCGTCGAGATCACGGTGCTCGACGATGGCCCGGGCATCCCGGACTCGGTCCGGGATCGCATCTTCAATCCGTTCTTCACCACCAAGCCACGAGGGTCGGGGCTGGGCCTGGCGATCGTGCGCAAGGTCGTGGACGCTCACGAGGGCCGCATCGAAGTCCATCCGGGCCCCGATGGCATCGGCACGTGCTTCCGTCTGCTGCTGCCGCTGGCGCCCTCGCTCGACGCCGCGCCAGTGCGACTCCCCGACGACGGGGCCCCGGGTGGCCCGAGGCCGCGATGAGCCTCACCAACGCCCCGCACCACCCGGCGCCCGTGGCCCGGTTCCCGCTTCCTCGACTCCGGGTCCCGGTTCCCGGCGCCCGGTTCCCGTTTCCCGATCAGGACTGACCCATGGGCCGCATCCTCGTTGCCGACGACCACGATTCGCTCCGCCGCGCGCTCGCCCGGGCCCTCACCGAGGCCGGACACGAGATCACGGAGGCCAACAACGGCAATGTCGCCATCGAGCGCCTGCACGAGACGAACTTCGACGTCGTGCTGAGCGACCTGAAGATGGGCGGCAGCGACGGCCTCGACGTGCTGCGCACGGCCAAGGCGCTGCAGCCGCAGACCGCGGTCATCCTGATGACGGCGTTCGGCTCGGTGCACACGGCCGTCGAGGCGATGAAGATCGGCGCCTTCGACTACGTGCCCAAGCCGTTCGAGATCGAGGAGATGGAGGTCAAGATCGACAAGGCGCTCGAGCATCGGCGCCTGCGCAACGAGGTCGACTACCTCCGCCACGAGCAGGGCGGCATCTACCAGTTCGACAACATCATCGGCGCCAGCGGCGCGCTGCAGCGCGTGCTCGACGTGGTGAAGAAGGTCGCCAAGAGCAACACCACGGTGCTGATCAATGGCGAAACCGGCACCGGCAAGGAACTGATTGCCGGCGCCATCCACCACAACTCGATGCGCGCGGCCCGCAACTTCGTCAAGGTCAACTGCGCGGCGCTGCAGGAGAACCTGCTCGAGTCCGAGCTCTTCGGGCACGAACGCGGCGCCTTCACGGGCGCCGACAAGCAGCGCATCGGACGCTTCGAGCAGGCCGATGGCGGCACGCTGTTCCTCGACGAGATCGGCGACATGAGCGCCAACACGCAGGCCAAGATCCTGCGTGTGCTCCAGGAGCACGAGTTCGAGCGCCTGGGCGGGACGCGGACGATCCGCGTCGACGTCCGGTTGATCGCGGCGACCAATCGCAACCTGGCCGCGATGGTCGAACACGGCGGGTTCCGCGAGGACCTCTACTACCGGCTGAACGTGGTGCAGATCGAGATGCCGCCGGTCCGCGATCGCAAGGAAGACATCCCGGCGCTGACCAACTTCTTCATCAAGAAGTTCGCCGTCGAACTGAAGAAGCGCATCGAGGGGGTGACGCCGGAAGCGCTGAAGCTGCTGATGCGCTACAACTGGCCGGGCAACATCCGCGAACTGGAGAACACGATCGAGCGCGCGGCGCTGCTGAGCGAGGAGCGCCTGATCAGTGGCGACGACCTGCGGATCGGCGGGACCGGCTCGACGACCGAGCACGATGGCCCGCACACGGTCGTGAAGATCCCGCCGCAGGGCGTGCCGCTCGAGGAGATCGAGCGACAGGCCGTGCTGGAGGCCCTGAAGATGGCCAACTGGGTGCAGAAGGATGCAGCCGAACTGCTGTCGATCAGCCCGCGCGTGATGAACTACAAGATCAAGACGCTGGGCATCGACTTCCCGCGGAGCCGCCGCCCGATGGCCGGCACACCCATGGTGATGTAGGGCGCGCCGGGCGTCGGTGCGTCAGTCGCGGCGGCGCAGGCGCGAGGCGGTGGCCACCAGGGCCACGCCGAGCAGCAACAGCGACGTCGGCTCCGGCACGGTGCCGATGTCGTCGATGCCGAAGCCGTCGCCGGTCCGGTTGTTGCTCCAGGTGACCGAGGTGATGCCGGTCATCGAGGCCATCTGGACGAAGAAGAGATCCCCGCTGCCCTGCGTCGGCGCGATGGCCTGCTGGGTCGTCGTGCCGTCCGCGGCCCCGATGGTGAGCCGACCGCCCTGGTCGCTCACGTCCGTCAGGAAGAAGAACAGCGAGTGGCGCGGCTGGCCGAGATCCAGGCGCAGCCCCGAGATGTCGTTGGAGTCGAGCCAGTGGCCGCGGCCCTGCACGACGGACGGCGTCGTGTTGTAGCGCCCGTCGAACGGCGACAGCGGGGCGCGCAGCACGAAGAACTGGTCGCAGGTCTGCGGGTTGCCGCCGGCCTTGATGCAGGCTCCGCCAGTGCCGTTGAGCGCCCCGGCCGACTTCGAGAAGGTCCCCGCGCCCGTGGCCAGCGTGGTGTGCCCCGCCGTGTTGCTGGCGGTCATCGTCTCGAAGTCCTCGAGCATCGTGTAGTTGCCGAGCCCGGCCAGAAGGGTGGCCTTGTTGCTCAGCTTGGCAGCCGTGTTGGCCCCGGCCACCTC
Source organism: Luteitalea sp. (assembly GCF_022842525.1). NCBI lineage: Bacteria > Pseudomonadati > Acidobacteriota > Vicinamibacteria > Vicinamibacterales > Vicinamibacteraceae > Luteitalea > Luteitalea sp. Next base: position 1,315 of record NZ_JALHPM010000293.1, on the reverse strand, counting down.
CGTGATGGTGACGATGGGTGCCGCGGAGGCCGTCGCGGCGACGGCAACGATGGACGAGACGGTGAGGACGAAGGCGCGAGCAGTGGTCAGCATGATGATTGTGGGCTGGGGAGCCCCTCGGCGCCCGAATGAGGCGCACCCTCATCCAGAGCAACTTCGCTGCCAGATCGATCACCCGGACGGATATCACCGTTCTGGAGGAAATCCGGGCGCCTGACGAACGGCAGAGCTGACCGAGTCACCACAAGTCTCCATAAAAGAGACTTTAAGTCTCCCTCAAGGGCGTTTCCACGCTACGACTGTCTGGCTTTGGGGTGCGCCGCCCGGTAGACGTCGAGCAGGTGCTGGACGTTGACCTGGGTGTAGCGCTGGGTCGTGGTCAGCTCGACGTGGCCCAGGAGTTCCTGGATGGCGCGCAGATCGGCACCGCGCTCGAGCAGGTGGGTGGCGAAGGAGTGCCGGAGGGCGTGCGGGCTGATGCCGAAGCGCGTCGTGCACAGCGAGACGTAGCGCGCCACGAGGCGGTGCACGCTGCGGGGGGTGAGCCGGGTCCCCCGATAGTTGACGAAGAGCGGATCGTCACGTGTCGCCCGCCGTCCGCCAGGACCGCCGCGTCCGTCCTGCGCCGCGGCGACCAGCGACACCCGGTCCTTCAGCCAGGCCAGCACGGCATCGGCGGCGCGCTGGTGGCACGGCACGAGGCGTTCCTTCCGCCCCTTGCCCATGACCCGGACCATGCGGGTGGACAGATTGACGTCGTCGACGTCGAGGGCCACGAGTTCGGACAGGCGCAGGCCCGAGGCATAGAACACCTCGAGGATGGCCCTGTCGCGTCGGCCGAGCGGGGTCCCGGTGTCTGGGGTCTCGATGAGCGCCGTCACCTCGTCCACGGTGAGGACCTGCGGCACCCGTTGCTCGCGGCGTGGACTGCCGACCAGCGCCACCGGGTCGTCGTCTCGCACGCCTTCGCGCCGCAGGTAGCGCGCGAAGCTGCGCAGCGTCGAGATGCGCCGCGCCGCCGATGCGCGGCTGTTGCCGCGCGCGTGCAGTTCCCCGAGAAAGCCGCGGATGGCGTCGCCCGAGACGTGCGCCGGGGTCAGCGCGTGCCGCGGCGTCGCGGTGGAGGCGCCCAGGAAGTACAGGAACTGCACCAGATCCGCCTCGTAGTTGCGGACCGTGTGCTCGGAGGCGTTGCGGTTCAGGGCCAGATGGTCGATGAAGGCGCGGATGGCGTCGCGCAAGGGCGAGGCGGCGTCGAGCTCCGGGGCGGCCGGCGTCGGCCGACGGCCGCGACGCACGGCCGGCGTCGGTCTCA
>NZ_JALHPM010000292.1:0-5291 GCF_022842525.1 Luteitalea sp. | reverse complement strand
CGGTGACGCCGCCGCGGGTGGCTCCGCCCGTCGCCTCGGTGCCCGCGCCAGTGCGCGAGGCCATACCGGCGCCGCCCCCTGCGGCCACGGGCACGGGCCGCGTCCTGATCCGCTCGTCACCGTCGGCCGAGGTGCGCATCAACGGCACGCTGCGTGGCGAGACGCCCGTGGTGCTGCGCGACCTGCCGTTCGGCCAGTACGCCATCACCATCTCGCGCGCCGGGTTCCAGACCGTGGAGCGTGAGGTGACGTTGCTGGCGTCGCAGACGGTCGCGTCGATGAGCGTGGATCTCGTGCGCGAGGGCACGACGCCCGCGGCGCCCGTCGCTACCGCGGCTCCGCCCACCGCGCCTCCGGGGGCCGCGACACCGGCTCCCGCGCGAGCGCCGGCCGCGCCAGCTGCAGCCGACGTCGCACCGACCGGCGGCATCTTCGTGGTGTCCACGCCCTCGCAGGCCCGGCTGTTCGTCGATGGCCAGGCCTACGGCAGCACGCCGGCCGCCATCCCCGGGCTCACCCAGGGTGCTCACACGGTGCGGGTCGAAGCGCCGGGATTCAAGCCGTGGGAGGGCCGCGTCGCCGTGATTGGCGGCACGCGGGTCCGGGTCCAGGCCACGTTGCAACAGGAACAGGAATGAAAGCGCAACTCGCACTCGAGAACGGCCAGGTCTTCGAAGGCGTGGCCGCCGGCGCTGCTGGGGAAACCAGCGGCGAGGTCGTCTTCAACACGAGCCTGACCGGCTATCAGGAGGTCCTCACGGATCCTTCGTATGCCGGGCAGATCGTCACGATGACGGCGCCACTCATCGGCAACTACGGCGTGTCTGCGCAGGACGGCGAGTCACGCGGGCCGCAGGTGGCCGGGTTCGTCATGCGCGAGGAGTCGCGCGTGGCCAGCAACTGGCGCTCCGAGAGCACGCTGCGCGAGTACCTGGTCGCCAACCGCATCGTGGCCATCTCCGACGTCGACACGCGGGCGCTGACGCGCGTGCTGCGCTCGTCGGGCGTCATGCGCGGCGTCATCGCGACCGGCGCGACCGTGCGCGGCGAGGACCTCGTGGCCAAGGCGCGCGCGGCGAGGCCGATGGCCGGGGCCGACCTGGTCAAGGACGTCACGTGCCCCGCGCCCTTCGACTGGGCGCCCGCCGATGAACCGGGCGCCGCCGTCGGCCGCGACCTCATTCTCGAGCCGCAGCGCCGGGCCGGGCGCCGACTCAAGGTCGCCGCCTACGACCTCGGCATGAAGTACAACATCCTGCGGCGCTTTGCCGAGCACGGCATCGACGTGCGCGTCTACCCCGCGACGACGCCGGCGGCGGAGTTGATGAAGGATCACCCCGATGGCGTGTTCTTCAGCAACGGGCCGGGCGATCCCTCGGCGCTGCCGTACGTGGTCGACAACGCCAAGGTCCTGGCCAACGCGGACGTCCCGGTCTTCGGCATCTGCCTCGGTCATCAGATCCTCGCCCAGGCGCTCGGCGCGCGGACGTTCAAGCTGAAGTTCGGGCATCGCGGCACCAATCACCCGGTCAAGCACCTCGCGTCGGGCGCCGTCGAGATCACCTCGCAGAACCACGGCTTTGCCGTCGATCCGGCCACGATTCCCGACGACGTCGAGGTCACGCACGTGAACCTGTACGACGACACCGTCGAGGGGTTGAAGCACAAGTCCCGGCCCATCTTCTGTGTCCAGTACCACCCCGAAGCGGCGCCGGGGCCTCATGACGCCGACTATCTCTTCCGCGAATTTCTCGACGCCATGGAGGCGCGCGCCTAGATGCCCCGCCGTACTGACATCTCCCGCGTGCTCGTCATCGGCTCCGGTCCCATCGTGATCGGGCAAGCCTGCGAGTTCGACTACTCCGGCACCCAGGCCTGCAAGGCACTGAAGAGCGAGGGCCTCGAGGTCATCCTGATCAACAGCAATCCGGCGACGATCATGACGGACCCGGAGCTGGCCGATCGCACCTATGTCGAGCCGCTCACCGTCGAGATGGCCGAGCAGGTCATCGCGCGCGAACGTCCCGACGCGCTGCTGCCGACCGTCGGTGGCCAGACGGCGCTCAATCTCGCCGTCGAACTGGCCAAGGCCGGCATCCTCGAGAAGTACGGCGTCGCGCTCATCGGCGCGCAGATCGAGGCCATCGAGGTCGCCGAGGACCGGCTGAAGTTCAAGCAGGCGATGAAGGAAATCGGCATCCCGGTGCCAGCCTCCGCCGTCGTGCACACGCTCGAGGAAGCGCTGGCCTGCGTCGCCGACATCGGCTTCCCGGCCATCATCCGGCCCTCCTTCACGATGGGCGGCGTCGGCGGCGGCATCGCCTACAACCTCGAGGAGTTCCGCGAGATCTGCGAGCGCGGCATCAGCCTGAGCCCGGTCCACGAGGTGCTGGTGGAGCAGTCGGTGATCGGCTGGAAGGAGTACGAACTCGAGGTGATGCGCGACCACGCGGACAACTTCGTGGTCATCTGCTCGATCGAGAACGTCGACGCCATGGGCGTGCACACCGGTGACAGCATCACCGTGGCGCCGGCCATCACGCTGTCGGATCGCGAGTACCACCGGCTGCGTGACGCCGCCCGCCGCATCATCCGGCGCGTCGGCGTCGAGACCGGCGGCAGCAACATCCAGTTCGCGGTCAATCCGGCCAACGGCGACTACATCGTCATCGAGATGAACCCGCGCGTCTCGCGCAGTTCGGCGCTGGCGTCCAAGGCGACCGGCTTCCCGATCGCCAAGATCGCCGCCAAGCTCGCCCTCGGCTACACGCTCGACGAGATTCCCAACGACATCACGCGGGTCACGCCGGCCTCCTTCGAGCCGACGATCGACTACGTGGTCGTCAAGTTCCCGCGCTGGGCCTTCGAGAAGTTCCCGACGGCCGACGCCACGCTCACGACGCAGATGAAGTCGGTGGGTGAGGCGATGGCCATCGGCCGCACCTTCAAGGAAGCGTTCCTCAAGGCGGTACGTTCGCTCGAGCTGACCAGCAACCAGGCCTCGCTGTTCGGCCAGGCCGTCGACGATGACGAAGAGAAGATCGAGGCGCTGCGCCGCTCGCTGGTGATTCCCAACGACCGGCGCATGTGGTCGGTGTTCCGCGCCCTCGAGCGCGGCTGGACCGTCAGTCAGGTGCACGAACTGACGCACATCGACCCGTGGTTCCTCGAGCAGTTCGCCGAACTGGTCGAACTGGGCAAGATGGCCCGTGACATCGGGCTGCGCAACATGTCGGAAGACCTGCTGCGGACGCTGAAGCGCAACGGCTTCGGCGATCGCGACATCGCACGCCTGACCGAGGTCAACGAGGGCGCCGTGCGCGAGAAGCGCGAGGAGCTCGGCCTGCGCAACGCCTACAAGCGCATCGACACCTGCGCGGCCGAATTCGAGTCCTTCACGCCGTACCTGTACGGGACCTTCGAGAAGGAGTGCGAAGCCGACCCGACGCCCCGTCCCAAGGTCGTCATCCTCGGCAGCGGGCCCAACCGCATCGGTCAGGGCATCGAGTTCGACTACTGCTGCTGCCATGCCGCCTTCGCCGCCCGCGAGGAGGGCTTCGAGACGGTGATGGTCAACTGCAATCCCGAGACGGTGTCGACCGACTACGACACGGTCGATCGGCTCTATTTCGAGCCGCTGACCCTCGAGGACGTGCTGGCGGTGATCGAGCGGGAACGGTCCAACGGCGGCGACGTCGCGTGCGTCGTGCAGTTCGGCGGCCAGACACCGCTGAAGCTGGCCCTCGCGCTGCAGGAGGCGGGCGTCAGGATCATCGGCACGTCGCCCGATTCGATCGACCTCGCGGAGGACCGCGAGCGGTTCTCGCAGTTGCTGTGGGACCTCGGCATTCCGCAGCCCGCCAACGGCATGGCGGCCAGCCGGGACGAAGCGCGCGAGGCGGCGGCCAAGATCGGCTACCCGGTGGTGGTGCGGCCGTCGTACGTGCTGGGCGGTCGGGCGATGGCCATCGTCTACGACGCCGGCACGCTCGACAACTACATGGCCAACGCCGTCGACGTGTCGCCCGAGAAGCCGATCCTGATCGATCGGTTCCTCGAGGATGCCTTCGAGCTGGACGTCGATGCCGTGGCCGATGGTCAGGGCGGCGTGATCATCGGTGGCGTGATGGAGCACATCGAGGAGGCCGGCATCCACTCCGGCGACAGCTCCTGCGTCGTGCCGACCTACCTCGTCGCCGAGAAGCATCTCGAGACGATCAAGGACTACACGCGGCGCATCGCGCGTGCGCTGAACGTCATCGGGCTGATGAACGCGCAGTTCGCCATCAAGGACGACACCGTCTACGTGCTCGAGGTCAACCCGCGGGCGTCGCGCACGGTGCCGTACCTGTCGAAGGCGACGGGCGTGCCGCTGGCGAAGGTCGCGGCGCGGGTGATGACGGGCAAGTCGCTGGCCGAAGTCGGCCTGGTGACCGACCTCGACGTCACGGGCGTGTTCGTGAAGGCGCCGGTGTTCCCGTTCGTGCGCTTCCCGGGCGTGGATACCATCCTCGGCCCCGAGATGAAGAGCACGGGCGAGGTGATGGGCGGCGCGTCCACCTTCGGCACCGCGTTTGCCAAGGCGCAGATCGCGGCCGGTCAGAAGATCCCGCTGAACGGCGCCGCGTTCATCAGCGTCAACAACGACGACAAGCCCAACGTCGTGCCGATCGCCAGGGATCTCGCGGCGCTGGGCTTCACACTCGTGGCCACGCGCGGCACGGCGGCCTACCTGCGTGCGCACGGGCTCGAGGTCGAGGTCGTCTACAAGATCAACGAGGGACGCCCGCACGTCGGCGACCGCATCGTCAACAAGCAGATCCAGCTCGTGCTCAACACGCCGCTCGGCCGCGAATCGTTCTTCGACGACCGCAGCGTGCGGCGGGTGGCGATGATGCAGGGCGTGCCCTGCATCACGACGCTGACGGGCGGCGCCGCGACCGTCAGCGCCATCAAGGCACTGCGCGAGCAGGGGCTCGACGTGCGGTCGCTGCAGGAGTATCACGGCACGGTCACCACGACCACCGTCGGCGCCTGAGGGCGGGTGCGAGCGGCGGACTCGTTTTGAAACGAGTCCGCCGCTCGTGCCGGCGATGTCGTGCAGCGCTTCGCCGTGCCCGGCAGTGCGTCACGCTTTGCACGGGCAAGCGTGACGCATTGCGCCGTCGGCCCTGCCAGCGCGTGATTCCCATCGACCGGCGCGTCGCGTCGCTCAACGTGTGTCCGCGCGGTCCCGACACACGCGGCGCCTGCCGCGCGTCGGCGGCGCCTGCCCGAGTCGCCGCGCCGCG
>NZ_JALHPM010000291.1:0-5331 GCF_022842525.1 Luteitalea sp. | reverse complement strand
ATGACCGTGTCCGATTTGAGTGCGGTGAACGCGGAAGTAAAGGTGGCCGAGGCCGACGTGATGCGGCTGTCGAACGGCTTTCCCGCCACCGTGACGCTCGAAGCCCTGCCCCTGCAAAAGTTCACCGGCCGGGTGGTCGAGATCGGCGCCAGCGCGCTGCCCCAGGTCGGCGCCCAGGCGGCGGCCCGGGAGTTTCGCGTGAAAGTGCGGCTCGACGGCCCGGCGGCAACGCTGCGCCCCGGGCTGACGTGCGATACCGAGATTCTGGTGGCCGAAAAGAAGAACGCGCTGACCGTGCCGCTGCAGGCGGTGGTCGAGCAGAATGGCAAGGCCGGTGTGTTCGTCGTCCGCGACGGCGGCGTGACCTTCACGCCGGTGACGACCGGCATCATCGGCGGGCTGTCGATCGAGGTAGACGACGTGGCCGAAGGCACGACCATCGTGTCGGGCCCGTTCCAGACGTTGCGCAATCTGCGCGAGGGTGACCGCGTGCGCGTGCGCTAGCCCCAGCCTAGGCGCCTGGATCCCCTACCGAGGACTACTTCGCGGGCCGGCGCGCTCGGCTCGACGTATGGGAGTGCCGTATCTTCCAGAGTCCGTCGGGCATCCTCACCAGCACCAGCGTTTCGAGCCCTTCCGAGTCGAGCTCGCGGTCGCCCATCTTTGCCTTGATGGTGTAGCGCGACGTCGCATAGGCCGAGTTGCCGCCGGGCATCAGCGTGACCTTGGTCTCGGTGTGCCCGAACGCCAGATTCTCGAAGGCCTTCAGCTCGGGACCCAGGTGGCGATCGCGGTAGTCGGCCCAGCCGTGGTTGATGCCGGTGCCTTCGTAGATCGTGACGTCCGGATGATAGAAGGTCGCGAGCCGGTCGAGATCCTTCGCCATGAAAGCGGCGTCGTAGCCTTTCAGCCAGGTCTCGACGGCAGCGGCATCGCCGGCGCCGGGCTGGGCGAAGGCCAACGAGGGCAACAGGGCGATCAGGGCGAGTGCGCGGAGGGTGCGGATCATCAGCGTATTCTCCATCATTGCGACACGACTGCTTGGTGATCACGTCGGGACCCAGTTCAATCACCGACGATGTCGAGCGCCCCGACCAATGTGCGAGTTCTTCCCCGCCGATTTAGAGAAATCCCCCATCGAGGTCCCCAGCGCCCGGAGACGATGCCACAGATTAGTCGGTTTTCGACGGTCATCGCGTCAAGTTAGTTGGCGTCGTTCTTGCTCACGCGATCAGCACACCCGATGCTGCGAGCCTCTATCCTCTCGATCGTCCTGACACTGGCGATCGGCCCGAACGCCGACATCGTGTGCCAGGCCCTGTGTGCCCCGCAGGCGGACCTGACCAAGCCGTGTGACCACGACGGAACGAGTCCGCTGCAGATCGCCGCGGGTGACGACTGTTGCGAGGGCCTCTTGGCCGGCGGGGCGTCGGCGCAGTTCACGGCCCTCCGGCGCGATTCCTCGCTCCCGAGCGGCGACGTCGCGATTCCAGTCCTCGGCGGCGCGCTCGTCCGTTCCGCGACCACCCACCGCTTGGGCTACGAGCCGGGACGCCGGCAGTCGCTCGCTCATCGGCCCCTCCCAACCATCCTCCGCATCTGATCTCTCGCTGCCGCGGCTGATCCCTCAGGGATTGAACGCCGGCGGCATCACTGCGCCTGGCTCGGGCCGTCGCCCCACGGCCCCGGCATCGGTTGATCACCAGTCTGACCAGAGAGGCCCGCGTGTGCGGTACGTGCAAATGAGATCTTCCAGAGTCGTCCGATGCCTCGTCGTGCTCGCCATCGTCGCGATCGTCCGGCCGCCTGCCGGCGCCGCCCAGGCGACACCAGCACTTCCCTCGCCGCTCGGTCTCGCCGATGTCATTCGCGTGGCGAGTGAGCGACGGGACGAGATCCAGGCCGCGCGCGCCCGCATCCGCGCCGGCGAGGAGCGCCCCGTGATCGTGTCGGCACTGGACGACCCGATGATCTCGCCTGCCATCGATCATCTGCCCTTCAAGTGGGACGGCGCTGACGTGAGCGTGACCATCGAGCAGCAAATTCCGCTATCGGGAATCCGGCGGCACCGTCGCGCCTCCGCCCTGGCCGACGTCGATCGGCTGCGGGCTGACGCCGATCGCGCGGTCCTGGACGTCAGTGTCCAGGCCGCCAACGCGTTCCTGATGCTGCAGGAGCGCCGCCGCACGACGGCACTGGTCGTTGAACAAATCGAGTTCGCCCGCGACATTGTCTCCGCGGCCAACGCGCGGTACTCGGGCGGCACGGCATCCCAGGCCGATGTCCTGCGCGCCGAAGTCGAGGTGGCACGGCTGGAGGCCGCCGCCACAGCGCTCGCCGGAGAAGTGCGGGGCGCCGAAGCGATGCTGAATGCCAGCCTGGCCCTGGACCCTGACCTGACAGTGCCGGAACTCGCGCCGCTCACATTCGCCAGCCCGATCCCGGCCTGGACGACGATCAAGGCCGCACTCGCCGCGCGACCGGAACTGGTGGCCGGACGCGCCGAGGTGGCCCGGGCCGAGGCTGATGTGCTGGTGATGCGTGACATGTACCGGCCAATGGCGACCATCCGCACGGGGCCCGCGTACACGATGGCCGAGGGCCGCGGCTGGATGGCTATGGTGGGCGTCACCCTGCCCATCTGGCGCGGCAAGTTGCGGGCCGGTGTCGCCGAAGCGCAGGCCATGCGCCTCATGTCCGAGGCGGACCTCCAGGCCATGACCCGGATGATCGAGGGCGACGCGGCGGTCGCCGTAAATCTGCTCCAGGCCTCGCGCGATCGCCAGACGGCGCTCAGCCGCGAGGTGTTGCCCCGCGCCCGGATGGTGATCGAACCGGCCGTCGCCGGTTACGCCGCGGGGCAATTGCCGCTCGTCAGCGTGATCGAAGCCGTCCAGGCCCTCTGGCTGGTCCAGTCCGACCTGATTACCGCCGACACCGCTCTCGGTCTTGCGTGGGCCCGGCTCGGGCGCGCCATTGGATCGTACGAGGCGATCATCCCATGACACACTTCACCAAGCTCACGTCGGCCCTCGCCGCGGTCGCCGTGACCACGGCCGTCTTCACCGCGGGGCTGTGGATCCAGCGCTCCCGCGACGCGTGGCCATTCGCGCCCGCGACGCTGGCGTCCGGATCAGCCGACAGCCGGCCGGCGGCTCCGTCCACCGACTCCGGATCCAGCCACAGCCGGGTGCCGATCACGGTCACGCCGTCCACCGTGCAGCAGCTCGGCATCCGCCTCGAGCCGGCCACGCGCGAGGCGTTGACCGAAGTCGTGCGGGCCATGGCGACGGTGGTGCCCGACGAATCGCGGATTTCCCACGTGCACACCCGGGTCGCTGGCTGGGTGGAGCATCTCGACGTCAACACGACGGGCGAAATGGTCCGCGCCGGGCAGCCGCTCGCAGACATCTTCTCGCAGGAACTTTTCTCATCTCAGACCGAGTACCTCGCCATCCGCCAGACGACCTCGGCTTCGGGCCTGACGAGCATGGTAGTGGCCGGCGGGCGTACCAGACTGGGCGTGCTCGGCATGACGCCGGCAGACATCGACGCCATCGAGCAATCGGGCGAACCCAAGCGCCTGTTCACGGTGGCCGCGCCTCGCAGCGGCGTGGTCGTGAACCGCGGCGTGACGGTCGGCACGTCGGTCGACCCCTCGACGACGCTGCTCACCATTGCCGACCTGTCGCGCGTGTGGATTCTCGCCGAAGTACCGGAAACACACATCGCCACGGTGCACCTCGGCACCCGTGCGCAGGTGGACTTTCCGGGCTCCGGTCAAGTCCCGTTTGACGCGCGGATCGACTTCATCTATCCGACGTTGTCCGAACGGACGCGCACGCTGCGCGTCCGGTTGTCAGCGGCCAATCCCAGGGGCACGCTCAGGCCGGGGCTCTATGGCACCGTGGCGTTCGAATCGACGGGCCCATCGGTCATCACCGTGCCACGGGATGCCGTGGTTGACACCGGGCTGCAGCAGCACGTCTTCGTCGCCACGGGCGATCACTTCGAGCCTCGGCCGGTGACGCTGGGCGTGCAGCTCGCCAACCGCGTCGAGATCCGCAGCGGTCTCGCAGAGGGCGAACGTGTCGTGGCGGCGGGCGTGTTCCTGCTGGATTCGGAGAGCCGGCTGCGCGCCACGGGGGGCAACGGCGTTCACCAGGGCCACGGCGCGCCGGCCACGACGACGAAACCCACCGCGGCGCCGGCTGACCCGCACGCGGGCCACCGGTAACGATCATGGTTGAACGGATCATCGAACTGTCGGTTCGCCACCGCTGGGTGGTCTTCGGGGCGGTGCTGGTCCTGTCCCTCTGGGCGGTCGATTCCGTCCGTAGGACCCCACTCGATGCCCTCCCGGACCTCTCCGATCCGCAAGTCATCGTCTACACCGAGTGGATGGGGCGCAGCCCCGACCTGGTCGAGGACCAGGTCACCTATCCGTTGGTCCGTGCGCTTCAGAGCACCCCGGGCATCAAGACCGTGCGCGGCTATTCGATGTTCGGGATGAGTTTCACCTACGCGATCTTCGATGACGGGACGGACATCTACTGGGCACGGACCCGCGTGCTCGAACAGCTGGGACGGGTGCAGCAGTTGCTGCCTCCCGAGGTGTCGCCGACGCTCGGCCCCGATGCGAGTGGCCTCGGTTGGGTCTACCAGTACGTCCTGACCGACAGCAGCGGGCGCATGGACCTCGCCGAGCTGCGGACCCTCCAGGACTTCACCGTGCGACCGGCCTTGCAGGCGGTCGGCGGGGTGGCTGAGGTCGCGTCCCTCGGCGGCTTCGAACGCCAGTTCCAGGTCGTCATCAACCCCGACCGCCTGGTCGCATTCGGGCTCACCCTGACCGACCTCACCCGGGCCGTGCGCGAGGCCAACGCCGAGGTCGGCGCCCGGGTCCTCGAACTGGCCGGTCGCGAATACGTCCTGCGCGGCCGTGGCTACGTCAAGACCCTGGCCGACCTGGAACAGAGCGTGGTCGCCGTCGGCGCCGGCGGCACCCCGATCCGTCTCGGCGACGTGGCGAGCGTCCGCTTCGGACCCGAGATCCGTCGCGGCGCGGCCGACTGGAATGGCACCGGCGAGGCGGTGGGCGGCATCATCGTGATGCGCATCGGCTCCAATGCGCTGCAGGTCATTCGCGCGCTCGAAGCGGAGATCGCGACGCTGCGCCTGCCCGACGGCGTGCAGCTGGTCCCCACCTACGACCGGTCGGAGTTGATCCTCGGCGCGGTCGGCACGCTGACCAAGACGCTGCTGCAGCAGGCGGTGATCGTCACGATCGTCTGCCTGGTCTTCCTGTTTCACCTGCGCTCGGCACTGGTC
>NZ_JALHPM010000290.1:0-5401 GCF_022842525.1 Luteitalea sp. | reverse complement strand
GCGCTGGCCGTCCTCGGCGTGTTCGCGGGTCTGGCGCTCGACCTGCGTGGCCCTCACGACCGGCGGCTGTTCACGGCCGCGAGCCTCGAGGCCGGCGTCACCCTGCTCATCGTCGGAGGCGCGTTCCTGATCCTGCTGACGTCATGGCGGATGCCCTTCGTGCTGTCGTACGCGCTGGTCGCCGTGACATTGGGGTTGTGCGCCTCGGTCTCGTCGGCCGGCGGTGCGGATGAGGGCTCTCCAGCGCATGCCATGGCCCTACGCATCGCCGATCTGGACGATGTGCTGCCCATCGTGGTGAGCGGGGTGGTGGTGGTCATGCTGGGCAGCTCGGCGCCCATGCACATCTGGGTGGCGGTGGCCTGGCTGTTCCGCACGCTCGTCCTCGGCATCGCCGTCGGCACCGCGGGCTGGCTGCTCTTCGAGCGCGCCCACTCGCGCGCCGAGCGCCATGTGTTCATCGCCGGGACGGTGGCGCTCATTGGCGGTACCTCGTCTTTTCTCGGTCTGTCGCCGCTGCTCGCGGGGCTGATGGCCGGCCTGCTGTGGGTCTGGCTCCCTGGTGAGGCCGACCGCGTGGTACGCAGCGACCTCCAGCGGGTGCAGCATCCACTCATCGTGGTGCTGCTGCTGGTGGCCGGGGCCTCCTGCGAGTTCTCGCTCCAGGCCGTGTGGTTGAGCGGACCGCTGGTGCTCTTCCGGCTCACGGGCAAGCTGGTCGGTGGATGGCTCGCCATGCGGGTGCAGGGACTCGTGACGGCCAGTGAACTGGGCCTGCAGCTCATCGCGCCCGGGCTGCTCGGCATCGCGCTCGCGTTGCATCTCCTGCAGGTCGTGCGCACGCCGGGCATGACGGCCGTGCTCACCGCGGTCGTCGTCGCGACGCTGGTGTCAGAGGCGCTCGGCCTCGTGCTGCGTCCGGCCGAGGCGCGCCAGGCATGATGCGCCTCATGGCGCTCGTGATCATCCTGGCCACGACGGCCGCGGTGACCAGCGTGGCCGCGACGGCCGGTCGTGCTGGCGGCCCCGGCACCGCCCTCGCCATCGGTTTCGCCCTCATCGCGGCGTCGCTGACCGGCGAACTGTTCGAGCGGTTCCGTCTGCCGCGGATCTCCGGGTACCTCTTGTTCGGCGTAGCCTGCGGTCCTTCGGTCGGCGCGATCCTGACGCCCGCCATGGCTCGGGACCTCCAGGTGGTCAACGGCGTGGCGATCGCCCTGATCGCCTTCATCGCCGGCCTGGAGATCAACTTCACCCGCCTTCGGCCCCAGTTGCGCGCCATGCTGACAATGGGCGGCGTCATGCTCGGACTGATGTGGGTCACGCTGACCCTCCTGTTCTTCCTCGCGTGGCCGTGGCTGCCCATCCTCCCGGCCGCGACTGGTCTGGCGCGGCTCGCGCTTGCCAGTTTGGCCGCCACCGTCGTCGCGAGTTTCTCCCCGACCGTGACCATCGCGGTGATCGCCGAGAGCAGGGCGAGGGGGCCGTTGTGCGAACTCGTGCTTGCCCTCGTCGTCCTGGCCGATCTGGCGCTGGTGCTCCTGTTCACGGTGTCGATCGAAAGCGTGCGGATGGCGCTCGGGACGTCAGGCGGGGGCCCTGGCGTGCTGTCGGGCTTGGCCTGGGAGATCTTCGGCTCGTTCGCCTTCGGGGCGATCGTCGGCGCACTGATGGCGTTGTACCTGCGGTATGTGGGGCGCGAAGTGACGGTGGTGCTGCTGGGGGTCAGCGTGCTGCTCAGTCAGGCGGGCGCGGGCTGGCACTTCGAGCCGCTGTTGGCCGCACTGGCGGCGGGGCTCGTGGTGGAGAACATCGCTCCGCCTGAGGGCGACGGGCTCCGCGTCGCGGTGGAGCGGGGTGCGCTCCCGATTCTGGTACTGTTCTTCGCCGCTGCGGGGGCCAATCTCGAAATGCGCGCGCTGACCGAGGTCGGCGTGCTGGCGGTCCTGGCCGCAGCCGTGCGGGCCGCCCTGATCTGGGTGACCGCCGCGGTGGGCGCGCGTACCGCTGGTGTCACGGGCACGGCCCCGTCCCTGGCCTGGATGGGATTGATCTCCCAGGCTGGCGTGACGCTTGGCCTGGGCGTCATCATCGCGCAGGAGTTCCCGGACTGGGGTCCGCGCCTCTATGCCCTCATCGTCGCCATGAACGCAATGCACGCCGTCATCGGCCCCATCGTGCTCCGGGCGGCGCTGTCTCGGGCGGGCGAGGTCGGGCGCATGGACCTGCACGAGCACGCGGAACGCCGGACGCCAAACGCCGAAGCGCCAGCCTGAGGCGCCACGACGACCGCTGATTCAGGGGGCGGGTCAGCTCAGCGAGAAGGACGTGCCGCAGCCGCAGGTCGCCTTGGCCTTCGGGTTGACGACCATGAAGCCCTTGCTCATCAGGCTCGTGTCGTAGTCGATCTGGGTCCCCTCCAGAAGGCGGTAGCTCTTGGGATCGACGTAGATGCGCGAGTCTTCCGGCCCTTCGAAGACCTGATCCTGCTCGGCGGGCGCCGCTTCCCACGCGAAGACGTAGCTGAGACCGCTGCAGCCCCCGGCCTTCACGCCGACGCGCAAGCCGCCGCCAGCGAGGCCCTGCTTCTCGAGCAACTTGTGAATCTGCCGTCCGGCGTCGAGGGTGATGTACATGGCTCCTCCATTCTAGCGCCGCGCCCTCAGCGTCGACACCAGGGCGATGACCCGATCGGCCAGGTCCTCGACCTCCGGCTCGGTGGTCGTCCGCAGGAGCCCGAAGCGTAGGGAGCTGCGGGCCTCCACCTCGTCCAGGCCCAGCGCCAGCAGCACGTGGGACGGCGCCGCCGACGTGGACGCGCACGCGGCCCCGGGCGACACGGCGATGTCGGTGAGGCCCAGCACCAGCGCACGACCGGTGAGTCCCCCGAATCCCACGTTGAGGTTGTGCGGCAGCCGCGGACTGGCCGCCCCTCGCAGATGGACATCCGGCAGCGCGTCCCGCAGGCGCGTCCAGAGCCGGTCGCGCAGGGCCGCCAGGCGCGGCCCATCGCTCGCCCGCCGCTCACGGGCCAGTCGCGCCGCTTCGCCGAAGCCAACGATGCCGGGGACGTTGAGGGTGCCGGACCGGAGGCCCCGCTCGTGGCCGCCGCCGTGGTGAAGCGGCGCGAGGGCCACCTTCGAGGCGCGCCGGACCACGAGGGCTCCCACGCCCTTCGGCCCGTAGAGCTTGTGCGCCGTGTACGAGAGCAGGTCGATGCCCATCCCCGTCATGTCGATGGCCGTCAGCGAGGCCGCCTGCGAGGCATCGGTGTGCATCCAGGCACCAGCGTCGTGCGCCAGCGTCGCGATCGCAGCGAGCGGCTGGAGGACGCCGATCTCGTTGTTGCCAGCCATGACCGACACCAGCGTCGTGCCCGGGGTGATGGCGCGGCGGAGGACGTCGAGGTCCACCAGTCCGTCGGTCTGCACCGGCACGCGTGTGACGCGCACGCCCTGACCTTCGAGGACGGCACACGGGTCGAGCACCGCCGGGTGCTCGGTCGCCACCGTGACGACATGTGGCGCAGTCGTCGGGCGCCCACCCGGCTGTGCCGCGAGCGCGTCGATCACGCCCCGCAGGGCCAGGTTGTTGGCCTCGGTCGCGCCACTCGTGAAGATCACGTCGCGGAGGCGGGCACCGACGAGCGCGGCGACGTGCTGTCGTGCCGACTCGACGGCTGCCTGCGCCTCCCAGCCGAAGGGGTGCTGCAGGCTGGCGGCGTTGCCGAACTGCTCGGTGAAGAACGGCAGCATCGCCGTCACGACCTGGGGGTCGCAGGGCGTGGTGGCGTGGGCGTCGACGTAGAGACGGGGCAGGGGACGGCGCCTACTCGGGCACGGGGACGGCGGTTCGTCGCGACAGCGAGACCGGCATGCTCGGCACGCTGCTCTCGTCGACGATCTCGGCCAGCGAGCAGGCGGCCAGCGCCGTCAGGATGCGGTCCTTGATGCGCCAGAGCGGATCGCGCACGTTGCACTTCGTGTACTGATCGCAGGCGTGGTCGTCGGTCGAGCAGGCCGTGACCGTGAGCGGCCCATCGACGGCCTGGATCACGTCGGCCACCGACATCAGCGTCGCCGGGCGCGCCAGCTGGTAGCCGCCCCGCGTGCCCTGATGCGAGACGAGGAGGCCGCGACGCACGAGGCGCTGCAGCACCTTGGCCATCAGCTCGGCCGGGATGTCGTACTGCTCCGCAATCTCCCGGGCGCTCGACGCGCCGCGGTCCCCATGAAGCGCGAGGTGCTTCATGGCCATCAGGGCGTAATCGGTCTTCTTGGAGAGGCGCAGCATGTCCGTAGTCTACCGGGAACCCGGCACGGGGCGAAACCGGTCGGGGTTCATGGCCCGGCTGGCGCGGCGACGACCGGATCGGGCACCTTGTTGCGTACCTTCGGCAAGGTGCGCAGGTAGGCGAACACGGCCGTCAGATCGGCATCCGTCATCTGCGCGAAGGCCGGCCAGGGCATCGGCGGCAGCAACGTCCGGCCCCGCCCCTGGTGCCGCCCCTGCCGGAGGCTGTCGATGAACTGGGCAGCGGTCCAGGCGCCCAGCCCCGTCGCCTCGTCGGGCGTGAGGTTGGCCGCGAAGCTGATCCCCCACGGTCCCGACGCCGCCTGCGTGGCGGTCAGGTGCATCACCCACGGCCCCTCGGGCGGACGCGCCGCCGGGACCTTCTCGGACGCCGGGTAGCCGGCCAGCACCCGGGTCGGGTCGGGCTCGAGGCCCTTGTCCCCGAGCCGATTCGGCGTATGGCAGTCGCCGCAACCGATCACCTCGACGAGGTAGCGGCCCCGTGCCACCGGGTCCGCGCCCGGCTGCGCCGGCGACCGGAGAGACGACGGGTCGAACGGCGGTGCAGGCGCACCCGAGCCGGAGGCGACGATCGCCTCCGGCACCGCGTTGTCGATGGCCGGCACGGAGCGCAGATACGTGAAGATCGAGACGAGGTCCTCGTCGGTCATCCGCCGCAGCGCCGCGACGGGCATCGGCGGCAGGATCTGGCGCCCGATGCCCTGGTGTCGCCCCGTCCGCATGGCGGCGACGAACTGCTGTGGCGTCCAGCCGCCCAGCCCGGTGGCGTGCGGCGTGAGGTTGGACGCGAACGCCACGCCGAGCGCCGACGCCCACGCGGTGTTGGTGGCACTGGCCGACGCGATCCACGGCAGCAGGAGCGACGGCGGAGGCGGCATCGTCAGCGCCGCCGGGTGGCCGGACAGCATGCGCGTCATGTCTGGCGCCGGCCCCGCCTCGCCCATCGTCCACGGCGTGTGGCAGTCGTTGCAGGCGGCGATCCTGACCAGGTACTCGCCGCGCGCGAGCCGCTGGGCCGACAGCGCGGCCGTCGGCTCCTGCATCGCCGCCTGGGGCCGCGCGCGCCCTGCCACGACCGCCGCCGTGA
>NZ_JALHPM010000289.1:0-5489 GCF_022842525.1 Luteitalea sp. | reverse complement strand
GACGAGTTGGGAGCACTCGGTGCGACCGCCATCTCCACGGCACTCGCGTTGCGAACCCCGGCGGCGCTGACGCTCGTGTTCGGCCCCGCGGAGTCGTTCGACGGACACGGGATACTCCTGCCGTGCATCGAAGGCGAGGAGCACTTCCATCAATTGCGTGCGCAGATCCTTGCCCACGCCTTTCCTGAGCACACGCTCAGGAGACCGGCGGCACACTTGACCCTCGCGCATCCGCGGAACCCACGCGCGACCGGGAACTCACTCGCGGAGGCGCGGCGAGTTCCGTCGCGGCTGCCGCTGGCATTCCCCGCCGTGCAGCTGATCGAACAAGTCGATGCTGCGCCTTGGACCGTCGTCGCGTCGTTCCCACTCGAGACCCACGGTGGCTCCGATGCCTGACCGCGCGGCGGCCGAACAGTCGAATGAAGAAGGGCACGAGGCATCCGATCGCGGCGAGACCATGGCCGCTGAGCACGCGTACCGTGCAGCGATCGCGGCCGATCCCGAGTGGTCGGTGCCGTACTACAACCTCGGCCTGCTCTACAAGTACCAATCCCGTTGGGCCGAGAGCGCGGCGATGAACGCGCGCGCTGCGGCGCTCTCTCCGGAGGACCAGGCGTCGTGGTGGAACTTGGGGATCGCGGCGACGGCACTCGGCCGGTGGCGCGAGGCGCGCCGTGCGTGGCGCGCGTGTGGTGTGGCCGTCGACGACGGCGACGAGCCCCCGGTGTTCACGTGGGGCCAGACGCCCATCCGCTTGGATGCGGACGGTCTGGGAGAAGTGGTCTGGGCCCGGCGGCTCGATCCCGCGCGTGCGCGGATCGTGAGCGTGCCACTGCCGACGGCCGCGCATCGGTGGGGCGACATCGTGTTGAACGACGGGGCCCCGGACGGCGAACGCGTCGTCGATGGTCATACGTACCACGTGTTCAATGCCCTGGCCGTGCTGGAAGAGTCCCGGTTCGAGACGTTCGTCGTGGAGCTCGCCAGCGTGCCGGATGGGGCGATCGCGGTCCTGGCAGCCATCGCCGAAGAACAGGGCGGGGCGGCGGAGCACTGGGGAGAGGCCACCAGGATCCTCTGTCACGAGTGCAGTCACGGCGTGGTGCACGACCACCACAAGGACGAGGCACCGCCGGCACATCCGCACTGCGGGCTGGCCGCCCTCGACCCGGCGCAGGCCGAGACGATCCTGGCTCGTTGGCTGGAGCAGACCGGGGCGGACGTCATCAAATGGTATGTGGCGCCGAGGCCCGCGGGGGCCTAGGGAGTTGGACGGCCGTTGCAGTCTTGACACCCGGACCGGGGACTCCCATACTTTGTTCGAGAACCGAACAAAGAGCCCGCCGGCCGGTCCAGCGTGCTCCTCAACCATATGGGTCTCGCGACCCGGAGTGACCGCATGCGCTCGCGCTCTCCCTTCGTCTTCGCCGCCGCCGGCCTCCTTCTCGCCGTGGCCTGCACGAGAGACAACGGAACACTCGGGCCGGCGCCGTTCCCGGACGAGCCAGCCATCTTCTTGGATGGATTCTCTCCGGGCCTGGGATTCCAGGCGTTCGGTGGCTCAAAGCTCGACGCGCTGGTGCTCGACCCGACCGTCAAGCGGAGCGGGTCCGCTTCGTTGAAGGTGATCGTGCCGGGCCCGGGTGATCCGACCGGCGGCTACGCGGGTGGAGCGTTCGTGGCCAACGTCCCGCGCGACCTCACCGGCTACGATGCGATCACGTTCTGGGCCCGCGCCAGCATCCCGGCGGTGCTCAACGTCGCCGGCATCGGCAACGACAACAGCGGCAACTCGCAGTTCACGGCCGAGCGCACCGGCATCGCGCTGACGACCTCGTGGACTAAGTACGCCATCGCCATCCCGCTGGCCTCCAAGCTCACGCAGGAGCGCGGGATGTTCTTCTTCGCCGAGGGTGCGGAGAACAACAATGCCTACGAGTTTTGGCTCGACGACATCCAATACGAATCGCTGGGCACGGTGATCAACCCGCGGCCGACGGTCGCTGCGACGACGGTGAGCGCCGAGATCGGTGCGACGTATCAGGTGGCCGGGACGGCGCTCACGGTGAACGTCGAAGGCGCGGACCAGACGCTGAACGTGGCGCCGGCCTACTTCACGTTCACCTCCAGCGATACGACGGTCGCGACGGTTTCGGCGACCGGTGTGGTGACTGCCCGCACGGCGGGCAACGCGGGCATCTCGGCGCGGCTTGGCACCGTGGCAGCCGCTGGCGCCGTGACGGTGAGCGCCTCGGCGCCGCCGTCGGTTGCTGCGCCCACGCCGACTCGGCTTCCGGCCGATGTGATCTCGCTGTTCAGCGACGCGTACACCAACCGTACCGTCGACACGTGGTCGGCGGTGTGGGACCAGGCCGACGTTTCGGACGTGCAGTTGGCAGGCAACCTGACCAAGCGCTACAGCAACCTGAACTTCGCCGGCATCGAGTTCACCGCACAGCAGATCGATGCGTCCGCGATGACGCATCTCCACCTCGATGTATACGCGGCCAACGTGACCAGCTTCCGTGTGAAGCTGGTGGACTTCGGAGCGAACGGTGCATTCCAGGGCGGCGATGACTCCGAGTTCGAGATCACGCTGAGCGGCAGCAGCGTCCCGGCACTCACCGCGGGCGCCTGGAGCAGTCTTGATATCCCGCTGTCGCTGTTCACCGGGCTGACCAACCGCGCGCACCTCGCGCAGATGATCATCGGCGGCTCGAGCCCGACGACGTACATCGACAACGTGTACTTCTACACGGTCCCGATCCCGTCGGCGCCTCCGGCCCCGGCCGCGACGCCCACGACGGCGGCGGCCAATGTGATCTCGCTCTTCAGCAACGCCTACACCAACGTGCCGGTCGATACCTGGTCGGCGGTGTGGGACGATGCGGACGTGACGGACATCCAGATCGGCGGCGACGATGTGAAGCGCTACACGAACTTCACGTTCGCAGGCATCGAGTTCGGGTCCGCGCCGATCGACGCGACGGCGATGACCACGTTCCACTTCGACTACTGGACGCCCAATCCGGTGAGTGCGACCGAGGATCTCAAGGTCAAGCTGGTCGACTTCGGTGCGAACGGTGTCTTCGGCGGTGGTGACGATGTGGAGCATGAGCTCACGTTCAACACGACGTCGATGCCGGCGCTGGCGCAGGGCAGCTGGGTGCGCTTCGCCATCCCGCTCAGCTCCTTCACGGGGCTGACGACGCGCGGGCATCTGGCGCAGTTGATCTTCGTGAGCGGACCGAACACGGTGTTCTTCGACAACATCTACTTCTCGTCCGGTGCGGCGCTCACCACGCCGGCCACGCCGGCGCCGACGCCGACCTATGCGGCGGGTGACGTGATCGCACTGTTCAGCAACCCGTACACCAACAGCGCGGTCGACACGTGGTCGGCGCCGTGGGACGCAGCGGACGTCGATGACGTGATGGTCGGCGGGAACGCGACCAAGCGGTATACCAACCTCACCTTCGCGGGCATCGAGTTCACCACCACGCGGATCAACGCCACGGCGATGACGCATTTCCGCATGGACGTGTGGACGCCCGATCCGGTCACCGCGCCCGCCGTGCTCAAGGTGAAGCTGGTAGATTTCGGCGCGAACGGTGCGTTCGGTGGTGGTGACGATGTGGAGCATGAACTCACGTTCTCGACCGCCTCCAGTCCAGCGCTGTCGCGGAGCAACTGGGTGACACTCGACATCCCGTTCTCGGCGTTCACGGGCCTCACGACACGTGCCAACGTCGCACAGCTGATCATCGTCGGTGAGGACGCGCTGAACACCATCTTCATCGACAACGTGCTCTTCCGTCGGTAGCACTGTCCCGGCGAGGTGGCAACACCTCGCCGGGCACCCCCCGCCCCGAATCCGATGACGGCGACGCCGCTCTCTGACGCCATCCTTCGCATGGTCTGGACGGAGCGCCGCATCTCGCGCGCCGAGATCGCGCAGCGCGCCGAGTTGTCGCGCTCGACGGTGTCGGAGATCGTCGAGGATCTGTTGGCCACCGGCCTCGTCGAAGAGGCTGGCGTGGGCGAGTCGCGCGGCGGGCGTCGGCCGATCCTGCTCGAGTTCCAGGATGATGCCGCCTGCATCCTCGGCGTGGACATGGGGGCGTCGCACGTCGCGGTCGTGCGGACGAACCTCCGCGGCGACGTGCTGGACTCGCATGCGCGCCCTTACGCGGTGCGGACGGACCCCGACGGCGCGCGCGCACTGGTGAAGGCCCTTTGTGATGACGCCATGCGAGGGGTGGCGCGCGACACGCTGATGGGAATCGGTATTGCGGTCCCGAGTCCAGTGGACCCGCGGCATCCCGACAGGCTCTCCGAGCTGGCGCTGCCGGACTGGGGCGGCAGACACGGCTTCCGGCAGTTGCTCGCCAAGTACAAGGTGCCGATCCTCGTCGACAACGATGCCAACTGCGGCGCTCTCGCCGAACACTGGTGGGGTGGCGCGCGCGGACTCGACGACTTCACCTACATCAAGGTCGCGACCGGTATCGGGGCGGGGCATTTCATCGGCGGGAAGATCCGTCGCGGTGCCAGCGGGGTGGCCGGCGAGATCGGGCACGTGACGATCGACTCGCGCGGTGAACCCTGCGTGTGTGGCAATCGCGGTTGCCTGACGACGGTTGCGGGCGGCCGCGCGTTGGAGCGGCGGGCCATGGAGCTGCGCACGGCGTTCCCGCAGAGCGTGCTCGCGCACGAAGAACCCACGTTGGCCCGCATCGAGCAGGCGGCGATGGAGAATGACCCGCTTGCGCTGCAAGTGGTGCACGAGGCGGCGGAGTACCTCGGCATCGCCATCGCGGGCGTGCTGAACCTGCTCAATCCGTCGGCCGTGATCCTCGGGGGCGGCCTTGCCGTGCTCGGCGACAAGTTGCTCGTCCCGCTACGCGCGAGCGCATTGCGGCGCACGTTCGTGAGCGCGGTCGCGAACACCGAGATCCGCACCAGCGAACTCGGGCTCAACGTCGTCGCGATCGGCGCGGCGACGCTGGTGCTCAACGCGGCGCTCGCCGATCCGACCCTCTTTCCCACCGTCGGCGCAGCCTAGGCGCCGCCCCACTCCCTGCCCATGCGTCGACTCCTCAGCCTCCTGCTCGCCAGTTCCACCTTGGTCGCTTGTGCCGGAGGATCCACCGCAGCTGCGGACTGGACGCTGGTGTGGGAGGACGAATTCAACGGGCCGGCGAATGCATTGCCAGCGGACTCCAACTGGACGTTCGACATCGGTACCGACTGGGGGAACGCGCAGTTGGAGTACGACACCAACCGTCCGGAGAACGTGTCACTCGACGGCGCGGGGAACCTGCGGATCACCGCTCGTCAGGAGCCATGGCTCGGGCGCAACTACACGTCGGGTCGGATCAAGACCAAGGTCAAGCAGGAGTTCCAGTACGGGAGGTTCGAAGCGCGCATCCGGCAGCCCACGGGCCGCGGGCTGTGGCCGGCGTTCTGGATGCTCGGCTCGAACA
>NZ_JALHPM010000288.1:0-5537 GCF_022842525.1 Luteitalea sp. | reverse complement strand
GGCCTGCGCCATCAGCCGTGCCCGGAGCGCATCCGGGGCGCGTCCCTGCAGGGTGACGGCGCGCGCCCGCAGCAGGCCGTGCATCTCGCGCTGCACGCGCAGGCTGCGCTGGCACACGGCGCATTCGGCGAGATGACGCGCGAGACGGGGATCGCTGACCGGGCCGGCATGGTCGTCGGCGAGTTGCGCCAGCAGCGGGGCCATCTCGTGGCACGAATCGTTCTTGGGGGCAGTGTTCGACACGGTGTTCCTGTTCCTACGACGACGCGGACCCGCTGGAGGCCCCCGTGGCCCCGGCGGGAAGGGCGGACGGGGCCTCGGCGCGCCGACGCGCCGACACCAGGTGCTCGTACAGTTGCTTGCGGCCGCGCGAGATCCGCGACATGACGGTCCCGGCGGGCACGCCGAGGATGGCGGCGATTTCCTGGTAGCTGCAGTCCTCGACATCGCGGAGCCAGACGGCCTCGCGATAGGCGTCGGGCAGGGCCGCAAGGGCGTCCTGCAGGTCGCCGTCGAGCGTGGAGCGCAGCAACCGGCGTTCCGGGTCGTCGTCTGGGGAGGCCAGCGGCAGGCTCTCCACGACGTCGCTGTCGACGTCCACCGGCTGGCGGCTCGCGCCGCGGCGGTCGTTCCGGAAGGTGTTGTGGAGAATGGTGAACAGCCACGCCTTCAGGTTGGTGCCCTGCCGGAATTTCGGCGAGAACCGGGCCACCTTCAGGTACGTGTCCTGCACGAGGTCCTCGGCGGCCGCGGGATTGCGCGTCAGCTTCAGCGCCAGGCCATAGAGGCTGTTGAGGTAATCCAGGGGATCGCCCCCGACCACCTCATCACGATCCTGCACGCCGCGAATGACGCGGGGCAGCCAACGGGAACCCGGAGGCAACGCCATGGGAGAGAGTGGCCTCGGTTCCATCACCACCAAGAACACCGGCGATGAGCGATTTATTCCCGGGTGCTGCCGGGACCAGGCCCATGACCAGTATACCGGGGCCGGCGCAGCCAACCCGCCCGGGGATGCGTCAAACTGGAACGGTGACAAACTGTGCCGCCCCCACCGGTTTGCGGGGTACCGAAACCGCGAGTACCATGACCGCATCCGAGCTGCCCAGCTTTGTGCCCAGCGCCCTGCCTTTTCGCACGACTCGAGGAGATTGCATGCATACGCCGTTGCGTGCGTGGCGGCGCGCCGCTGCCCTAGGCGTCCTGATGGCGTCCCTGGCGGCGCCCGCGCTCGCGCAGACGCCCTTCGTGCCGTACTTCGGCAAGAACGAAGTCCGGTACGACTCCTTCAAGTGGCAGATCTACACGACCGACCACTTCGAGATTTACTACTATCCCGAGACCGAGCAGCACCTCGAGCGCGTGGCCGGGTACGCCGAGAGCGCGTACCAGAAGCTGTCGTCGGAGCTGAAGCACGACCTCGCCTTCAAGATCCCGCTGCTGATCTTCAAGACGCAGGCCGAGTTCCAGCAGCAGAACGTGATTCCCGGGGCGGTCAGCGAGGGCGTCGCGGCGTTTGCCGAGCCGACGCGCAACCGCATGCTGCTGCCGGTGGACGACCCGCCTGACCAGCTCTATCGCCTCATCACGCACGAACTGACCCACATCTTCGAGTTCGACATCATCCCGCGCTCCCTCGTGCGCCGGACGGTGCCGCTCTGGGTCGACGAGGGACTGGCCGACTACATGGCCGGCGTGTGGCGGCCGCTCGACCTGATGACGGTGCGCGACGCCACCGTCGCCGACATCATCCCGAAGATGACCAAGTTCGAGGGGTACGGGCAGTTCACCAACCCCCGCCTGGTCTACAACCTCGGGCACGCCGCCTTCGAGTTCATCGAGGCCAAGTGGGGCAAGGAAGGCATCCGCCAGTACCTCTTCTCGCTGCGCAAGAGCGTCATCGGTGGCGGCGAGGCGGCCTACGAGGAAGCCCTGCGCGTCACGGCCGACGAGTTCGACCAGCAGTTCGAGAAGTACATGAAGGACCGGTTCAAGCCGTTCCGCGACAAGGAACGCCCCACCGACTACGGGCGTGACCTGGCGCCGGAGCGCGGCGAGACCCGGTATACGGCCGTCCTGACCGTCGAGCCCTCCCCCTCGGGCGACCTGCTGGCCGCCGTGGCCGGCAACGCCAAGGAAGGCGAACTCGACGTCGTGCTGCTCTCGACCAAGGACCGGTCGGTGGTACGCAACCTGACGCCGGGCTTCAGCAAGGACACGGGCTTCGAGTACATCGCCGTCCCGGGCTCCCGCTGGAACACGGTGCCGTGGATGTCCTGGGCGCCTGCCGGCGACCGCCTCGCCTACTTCGCCCGGACGGAGAAGCAGCGGTCCCTGCTGATCCAGAACGTCGTCACCGGCAAGATCGAGAAGCGGTACTACCTCGGCACCGTCGACGTGCCGGAGTCGCCGGAGTTCTCGAAGGACGGTCGCAAGGTCTACTTCTCCGCCCTGCGCAACGCCATCGGCGACATCTTCGAGATCGACCTCGAGACCAGCGAGGTCCGCAACCTGACCTCGGACGCCTTTGCCGACTACGCGCCGTCCATCTCGCCGGACGGCACGTTCCTCGTCTACATGGCGCGGATCAGCGGGAACGACAAGTTGTTCCGCCTCGACCTCGCGACGGGCAACAAGACCCAGCTCACCTTCGGCACACACGACGAAGCCGCGGCGCAGTTCCTCGACGCCAACACGCTGGTGTTCCCGTCGACGGCCGTCGACCCGGCCAGCCCGATCGACCCGGAGGTGGTCAAGAACGGCCAGATCTTCAACCTCTGGACGCTCGACCTCAAGGGCGGCGCGCTCAAGCAGTACACGGACGCGCTCACCGGCAACGTGTCGCCGGTCGTGCTCGCCGACCCCGAAGGCCCCAAGGTCGGCTTCGTGACCTACTTCAAGGGCGAGTACGGCATCCACACGCTGACGATCAAGGAACCGATTGCCGTCGCCGCGTCGGCCGACTTCGGCGAGCCCGGTCCGATCATCGACTTCCAGGCGCCGCTGACCCACACGCTGATCCCGGCCAACAGCCGGGTCAAGGGCCGCTTCGAGAAGATGTTCCTCGACGGGCGGCCCCCCATCAACGTCGGCGTGACGAGCGGTGGCGACCTGTTCGGCGGCACGGCGATCTCGTTCAGTGACGTGCTCGGCGACCAGAACTTCACGTTCTTCGCCGCCTCGGTCGCGCAGTTCCGCACCTTCGCGGGCTCGTACACGAACCTGTCGCGCCGCGTGCAGTACTCGCTCCAGGCGTTCTCGCAGACCCAGTTCTACTACGGCCTCGGGGGCGGCTTCATCGACCCGGCGTTCGCCTACCTGCTGGACCGCGACGACGCCATCGCGACGCGCACGATCAACGGGGCCACCGCCTTCGCGATCTACCCGTTCAACCGCTACACGCGTCTGGAGCTCTCGGGCGGCCTGTCGTACTTCAACGACGGCTTCCGCAACCAGCAGCTGGACGACTTCTCGGCCCAATTCCAGCAGGGCCAGTTCGGCGGTTCGATCTTCAACAACGGCCTGGCCGTGCCCCTGACCGTCGCGCTCACGCGCGAGACGACGGTGTTCCGTGAATACGGCCCGCTCGCCGGCCACACGTTCCGGGCGGCCTACACCGTGGCCCCGAAGATCGGCGACTCGCTGTCGCGCCAGACCTTCGACGGCGACTTCCGCTACTACCAGCGCATCGCGACCAACGGCGTCGCGGCGTTCCGGTTCCGCGGCTTCAACAGCTCGGGCGACACGCCGGACTTCTTCTTCTTCGGCGGCAACTCCGAGTTGCGCGGCTACGACTTCCTCGAGTTCGTCGGCAACAAGGGGTTCTTCGCCAACGCCGAACTCCGGTTCCCGCTGATCGAGGCGATGCTGACCCCGATCGGGGTGCTCGGGGGCGTCCGCGCCGTCCTGTTCGGCGGCGTGGCCGGCGCCAGCCTGCTGGGCCGTCCGTCCAGCAACGGCTTCGCGTCCGGCGACCCGAACGCGCAGTACCGGTTCTCGACGTCGGCCGACGAAGTGGTGCGCCCGATCCTGGGCTTCAATCAGGACCCGACGACGGGGGCCATCAGCCCCGTCTACGGCGATCCACGGGTGGTCAGCGGCTTCCGCCTCGTCGACGGCCGCGCCTCCTACGGCTTCGGCCTCGAGACCTTCCTGCTCGGCTTCCCGATCCACTTCGACTGGTCATGGAAGACGCTGTTCAACAAGGAATACGAGGACGTCGCGTTCTCCTTCCTCGGTGGCAGCCAGGAGTTCAGGCGCTCGCGCTTCCAGGTCTGGATCGGATACGACTTCTAGGGCGCCCAAGCCAGTCAAAGTTCAGAAGGGCAAATAGGGCCAACAGGGCAAAACGACACTGCCGAAGTTGGAAGAGTAAAGAGCTGAAGGATTGAAGGACGAAAGGGGCGGTGCCCGACGGGGTGCCGCCCCTTTTTCTGTGTGGCGCGGGCGTCAGGGCGGTGCGGTGGTGGACGACGTGGGGTGGTCGGCCGCGTGTGCCTGCTGTCGCGCCAGTCTGGCGCGTTCGACGCCGGCATAGGCCGCAGTGAGTTGCAGCAGTCGTCCGGCGAACACCAGGGCGTTGAGGGCGAGCAGCGTCGGCAGCCCGATCAGCGCGGCGTCGGAGTACCACTCGTACCAGAACAGGCCGGCCGCCGTGGCCACGAGCGTGGCGACGATCCAGTGGTTGCGACGCCTGATCTCGGCGTTGCCTTCGAGCCGCGCGCGGTGCGACGGGTGGACGATGGTGACCAGCGGCGGGCGGCTGCGACCGGCGTGGTCGAACACATCGAAGCGCACGGCAGGGTGGCCCTGCACCTGCGCCTCGCAGAAGCGCTCCGCGGCCAGCAGCGACTCGAACAGCAGGCAGACCGCCCCGCCGTGCCCCGTCGGACGGCCGTCGGCGTCGCACGGCTGCTCGCCGTCGATCAGCAACGGGAAGGCCGCCACCTCGCCTGGCTGAATCAGGTCCATCCAGTCGGGGGGCTGCCGTGACGGGTCGTACAAGCGAACCACACGCACGGTCACAGCGTAGCCCACCCCCGCCTTTGTCCCTTCTGAACCTTTGATCTTCCGATCTTGGTATTCTTCGATTCTGTCGTTTTGCCCTGTTCGCCCTTTTCGCCCTTCTGACTTTGACTCCACACTCCCCATCCGCCTCCGCCACCGAGATGGTCCAGGTCGTTCTCCCCAACGACGCCAACCCGCTCGGGTTCATCCTGGGTGGCACGGTGATGCACCTGATCGACATCGCAGGGGCCATCGCGTGCTTCCGCCACTCGCGCAGTCGCGTCGTCACCGCCGCCGTGGACGGGCTGCAGTTCCTGCACCCGATCAAGGTCGGTGACCTGATCCTTCTCAAGGCCGAAGTGACCGCCACCTTCAGGACGTCGATGGAGGTGGAGGTGCGAGTGATGAGTGAAGAGACGCTGACCGGTGAGCGGAAGCTGACGTCGCACGCCTACCTGACGTTCGTGGCCATCGACGCCGACGGGCGCCGCGTCGAGGTGCCCGATCTGGTGCTCGAGACCGACGCACAG
>NZ_JALHPM010000287.1:0-5645 GCF_022842525.1 Luteitalea sp. | reverse complement strand
CTCGAACTCGATCAGCTCGGGCGCGCGGACGTTCGATGCAGACGCGGCCGACGCCGTGGCGGGCGGGGGCTCGCCCTGTGCCTGCGCCACGCTGGACACAATGAGTGCGGCGATGGTGGCGAGCACCGCGAGCGGTCTGACGATGCACATGGCGTGTTCCTCAGGACAGAGACCTTGGCGGTTGACCGTCGCGGCAGAAGTTGATGCCGAAGTCGACCGAGTGGCGCTTCGCGCCTTGCTGGCCGGGAAGCTGCACGCCCTCTTGGCTGAAACTCACGTTGAGCCGGCTGCAACCGGCCTGCGCGTAGCGTTTGAGGGTGGTGACGTCGATCAGGATGGGACCGGCCGCCTTGAAGTGGCGCGTGATGCTCTCGGCGTCCTTGCCGGTCAGCAGGCCTTGAGCGGTTCCTGACGGCGAATCGATGGCAGCCACCATCAACACCCGCACGTCGGCGACGGGTAGCCGCTCGGCGTCGGCGACCTGTGTGTAGCCGTGCAGCGGTATCGCGAACGGCAGAACGATGAGCGCGTGCAACAGCTTCATTGGCACTTCCCCTGACCGAAGTAGCAGTTGGGAACCCTCGCGCCGTTGTTGTTCTGGATGGCGGCGAGGTTGGGGCTCTTGGCCACGAGCGAGGCGTAGAACTCGCTCAGGTCCATGCGGGCGAAGTCGAGCGACTGCAACTGGGCGATGGTGAAGCCGGAGCAGTCTGGGCCCTCTGCGCTGCCCCAGCCCTTGCCGATCTGGCCGCGCCCTTGTTCGTTGACGATGCGCGCGAGCATCGAGTTGAAGCAGCACTTGCCGGTCGTGTGCTCGATGCAGGACACGCACGAGCCAAGGATGCGGATGCACGAGGAGCAGTAGCTGCCGATGCTGTGGCACAGACCCGCGCCTTCCTTGAGCGCAAGGAAGGCCTCGTTCTCGTTGCACGAGGTCAGCGAGAGAACGATGTAGATGACGGCGGCGATCACGAGCGTCCAGGGATCGACCGCGATCACGAAACCCTCGCCCGCCACCGTGCTGGACGAATACAGCACGGTCGAGCCGGCAGGCAGCGCAGTGCCATTGACGGCGATCGTCACGCCATAGCTGGTGAACGAGCCGCTGAAGCCGGCGCCGGTCAGCAAAGCGCTCAGCCCCTGGTAGACGAACTGCCGGTTCTCCGAGTTCATCAGGATGTCGTAGACCAGACGCGATCCAGCGCCGAAGACGCTTTGGTTGGTCATGCCGCGGCCGGACGCGTCGGAGTTGCAGCAGTTCGTCAGCAGTCGGTCGCGACAGCTGTTGGCCTCGCCCTTGAACACCTGCATGCGGTCGCTATCGATGTACACGCCGGCTTCCCGGGTCGCCTCGAGCATCGACATCGTGCGGGCGAAGTCCGCGTCATTGGTGTAGGCGGTGTTGAAGCAACTGGTGCCGAGGCAGAAGACGTTCGTGGGGCAGTTGGTCGCCTGCGTCACGGTTTCGTTCGGCACCGTGCAGCTGTACTGATCCTGATAGGCCTCGCACACCCCTGTCGCGGGGTTCGTCCTGGAACAGGTCGAGGACAGCGGCGTGCACCCGGCAGCGACCAGCGGAGCGCATTGGTCGGCCGTGAACGTGCCGCTGCAGCTCATCGTGCTCTGGTACTGCCAGCAGTCGCGAGTGACTGGCACACCATCGATGACCTTCGTGGAGGGACCATCGACGCAGACCGGTGCGCTGGCCACCGCGCAGCGACTGTCCGCCGCGAGGCCCGGACATTGATTGTTCCAGGTGTCCGTGGCAGTGCTGAGCGTCGCGGGCTTGGTGTAGGACAGCCGCATCTGAGGAATGGGGCCGTAGGCGGGGTTGGGAGCCCAGCCAACCACTCCGCGGGTGGAGGAGGCACGCCAGTAGGAGGATGCATAGGTGCCCGTGACGTCGGTCGCCTGGGTGTCGCCAGGCGAGCCGGGGCTGTAGCACGTCGTCGTCGAGAGCGCGGAGGTGGTGCACTCCATGCCGTCGCCACCGTACGAGCAGGTGGTTGTCAGCAGGTTGTCGCCGCTCTGGGTTCCCGCCGGGCACGCGGCATACACGTCGACGAACGGGTGGATGGTGACGCACGTCATCGAGTCCCAGCCGCCGGTGCAGGACTCGACGGGGTCGTCGGCGATCATGGCGGTCAGGCTGCAGGTCGTGCCGCTGCAGCTCTTGTCGGCCACGTAGACGCCGCGTTCCGCTGGCGTGAAGCTCGGCCAGTTGTAGGTGGTCCCGATGACAGCCACCCGCTGCGGGGTCACGACAGGCGTCGTCATGTCGACATCGAAGAACGCAAGCGGATTGCCGGAGCTCGTCACGCGGAAGTGCTGGCTGGTGTCCGGCCGGTCCGGCAGGCACTGGGCCGCGACGGCAGTCGATCCTGAAGAGGCCTGCGCGAACCAGTCGCCAGCCGTGCAGTTGGTCGAGCGTGCAACAGCGACATTCAGGGCGTTCGTGCAGCTGTAGCTGCCGGCCGTCACGTAGCGGGCGCAGATCCGGGTCTCCGTGTGCGTCGGGATCGTCGTGTCGGTGGTGGTGCAGCCGCTGTAGTAGGCCGCAAGGCTGCCCAGGTCGAGCGAGGGATTGCGGGCGATGCGCGATGCGGCCGCCACCGCCGGGTCGCTCGGCGAGATCGTCGGGCGTGCCGTGTTGGCCGAGGTGATGGCGGTGCGCAGCGCCTGGCAACTCGGATCGTTCGGCGTAGCTGCGCAGGCAGCCAGCTTGGCGCTCACGTCGGGGCCGAGGGCGGGCCGGCCTGCCAGCGCGGCCTCCGGCGGTGTGGTCGTGTAGCCGGGGACCACGCTGGTGGCGGACGGCTGGTTCACCATGCCGCGGATCGCCGTATTGGCGGCCTGGCCTGCCGCGACGCCCTGATCATGCGAGGACTGGGCGAGCGCACCCGTCTGGGTCACCAGCAGGGCCTGGGTCATCACCCAGACGACCAGGCGCTTGACGTTCATGCTCAGCCTCCTTTCATCCGAGCGAGGAAGAGATTGGCGTCGCGCGAGAACTTCGGGGCGCCACGCTGGATGAAACGCAAGGCGTAGTCGAGGCTCACGTCGCCGGCCGCAAGCGCGTAGCTGTCGGCTGCGAAACAGGTGCCGGCGGCGCATGGTGTCGGGACCGATCGGTCCTTGATCAGCACGAAGGACGGTGTGGCCGTGATCGAGAAGCGGTCGAAGGCCTGGGGGTCCACCTGGAAGCCGACCTTGCGCTGTCCGATGACCCGCTGGACCCGTGTCACGGTCTTCGGCAGCGAGTCCTCCACCAGGCCGCGCAGCAGCAAGGTCGCCCCGCTGCGCGCCGCCTGGTCGGCGAGCCGCTCGAGGGCCGCATCGGGCATGGAGAAGCTCACGAAGACCAGAAGGGTCGGGCCCACAGCAACCGCCGCCTTGCTGGGATCGGGAGCTCCCATCTCGTCGAACCCTCGGGCGATGGCCCCGAGATCGATGCGTTGCGGCGATCGGGGCTGGGGCAGGGCGTCGATCCGCGGGGTCGAGGGCACGGGAACTCTCGCCAGTTCGTCCTCGGTGGGCATCCGGTACTTGCGCCGCGCCGCTTCGATGTCCTTGTCGGTGATCGTCGGCTGGCCTCTGGCCGCCCGGGCAATGTCGGCATCCGTGACGGGACTCTGGCCGGGCTGCGCTTGGGCGCAGGGCACTGCGACCACGACGAGCAGCGTGGCCGCGAGCGTCGCGGTGAAGGCGCGGCGGCGAGTCTCAGTAGCCGACACAGCAATTCCTCTTGCGGAAAAGCATGAAGGCGAAGTCCTCGCCGCGAACCGGATACTCCTTGCCCGCTCCCCACAGCACGGTGGTGCGTCCGAACGGCTGGCAGCACTTGCCGTCGAGCTTGTCCGTCGACGGGATCGGATAGGTCAGGTTCGTCTTGTAGGACGCCTTGTCCATGATCGGCTCGAAGTACGGCCCGCACAGACCTCGCGAGCCATGCCAGCCCCAGGCGATCAACTCTCGGTGCATCTTGGCCGTCAGACGCTGGGCGAGCAGGGCTGCTGTCCGTACTCCCCCCATGTGGTACTGGACCTGTCCGTCCAGGGGATAGATGCCGCCCTGGCAGCCGGCACACCAGAAGAGCGTGTTCAGACCGAAGCCGACGGTGGAGGCGACGCAGTCCGCGGCGCAGGCGGCGATCGCGATCGGGTTCGCGAACAGCACCGCGTCCGGATTGAGGATCAGCGTGAGCTCGTCGTCGTTCCACAGGGGGTCGACCTCGGTCAGGTAGGCGAGGTCGAAGCTGCCGCGCTCGAGGCAGGGGAAGTCGGCGACGACCTCGAGCCAGTACAGGACGGGGTTGGTGTAGAAGTGGGCCTGGTAGAAGGAGCCGCCGTCCCCGTCACCCTCCGAGCGGGTGTAGCGGGCGGCCTCAGGAGCGGGGATGCCGGGGTCCAGGTTGAGGCCGCCGAGCGACGGCAGGCAGAACGGCTTGCGCGTCGCCTCGACGTGTCGTGCCGGCTCCCAGAAGCCGATCGACAGGCCTATCGTGGGATTCACGCCGCAACTGCAGATGGGGTTCGACGGGTTGTCGCCGTTGTCCTCCTGCCCGCCGAAGTTGGCGATGGTGGCGCCGCCGATGGTGATCGGCAGCACGCAGGACCAGCAGATGTCGGTCAGCGGGTTGGGAAACTTGCCCGTGCAGGTGGCTATGCCCGCAGCGCTGGCCATCGACGACCACGCCAGTAGCCAGAGGATGGTGAGCAGCCGATGAATGGTTTTCATCGCACTGGCACCTCGTCGATGCGAAGGCGCTGGCCTTCCTGAGAAACGATGGCGGGCACTGCGGCGATGCCGAACTTGCGCACGAGGGTGCCCTCCTGGTCGTAGAACACCGGCTTGTTCCAGCGCTTCATCAGGTCCACGTAGCTGCCGCCCACGAGGATCGGTTTGACCTTGCCCTGGTAGCGCTCGATCAACTCGCGGGCACGTGAGACCTGCCCCGGATCGCGCGCGTCGAAGAACAACAGGTGCTTGGACAGTGAGACGACCTCCAGCGGGTTCTTGCGGGTGCCCGCCGGGAACAGCACCGCTCCCGTGGCATCGACCACGTTGGACTGCAGCGTGAAGGTCGGATCGAAGTAGTAGGTGCGCGGCGCGAGTGCCGTTCGAAGGCCGTCGACGGGCTTCGGGTTGTTGACCGCATGGGCAGCGCGGTCGCGTGCCTCCTGCTCGTGCCGCTTGAGTTCGCCACTGGCCTCCTTGGCGCGCAGCCGGGCCATGATCACGTCGAGGAGGTTCTTCTCCAGGATGGGATAGGTCGGCCCGACGGTCCCGAGGTTCTCGGCCCGCACGCCCACAGCGCACCATGCGATGGCGAGCAAGAAGAGGGCGCGGGCCGGCGAGCACATCTCACTTCCCCGGGCACGCGATGGAACTGCCCAGGCGCTGCAGCGCCGCGGTGTCCCGCTCGTGCGAGGCGCGGATCATGCTCATCAGGACCGGGTCGCCGTCACCTTGCGCGAAAGCCCGCCGGAGCTCCACGGTGCGGAGGGCACGCCCGCAGCGGCTGCGAAACGCCGCCATGTAGGCCTCGGCCCCGTCGCGCGCCGGCGGCGCCACTTGGGAAAGCAGCGCCAGGTAGGTGTCGATCGGCACGTCGTCCTGCAGATCCAACCTCTGAGGCTGGGCGC
>NZ_JALHPM010000286.1:0-5664 GCF_022842525.1 Luteitalea sp. | reverse complement strand
CCGGGCGGCCGGCAGCGAGGTGCTCGCCGTGCTCGAGGCGGCGATGGCCTGGCGCGGCGAGGCGCATCTCGCCCTGGCCGGCGGTCGCACGCCCGAGGCCCTGTACCGCGTGCTGGCGTCGACCCCGTTCGAGGGCTGGTCCCACGTGCACGTCTGGTTCGGTGACGAACGCACGGTACCCGCCGATCACGCCGACAGCAACTTCCGGATGGCGCACGACGCCCTGCTGGCGCACGTGCCGATTCCCGTCACGCAGGTGCATCGGCTCGAAGGCGAACGCGAGCCGAGCGACGCCGCCGCGCGCTACGACGACGCCCTGGGTCACCTCGCGCAGCGCCAGGAACGCCCAGTGCCGACGCTGGACCTGGTGCTCCTCGGCATGGGCGCCGACGCGCATACCGCATCGCTGTTTCCCGGATCGCCGCTCCTCGCCGCACCAGACACGGCCGACGCCGGCCCGTTCGCGGCCGCCGTCCACGTCCCCGCGCTGGCGACCTGGCGCCTGACCCTCACGCCCGCGACGCTTCGGGCCGCCCGCACCACGTTCGTGCTCGTCTCCGGTGCCGACAAGCACCCTGCCCTGCGCCGCGCGCTCGGCGAGTCGCCGGCCCTGAGTGACGCCCCCGTCACGCTGCTGCACGACGTCCCTGGCGACGTCGCCTGGTTCGTCGATCCGCCGGCGCTGTTCGGGCACCGGGAGAACGGAGAACGGAGAACGGAGAACGGAGGACGGAGGACTGAGGAGGGAGGACGGAGGTAGGGACGGAGGAGGGAGGACCGAGGGAAGACCAGGCCCCTAACGAAGCGTGACGCCAGGACACGTCTTCATGGCCGAGGGGAGCGTCACGGAGACGGACAGGTCTGGCGCGGAATGAGTGCGCTTGATCAGGCCCACGTGATCAAGCCGCACAACCATGAAGTACGTCTCGCCAGCAGCGGCCATGCCTCGCTGTCGTTGGGCAGCGTGCACGACGGGAAACGACACCGACATGCGGCGGACCACCTGCGCGCCTGGCGTGACGGTGATGATCGGAGCGCTCGAGACGCCTTCACCGCCAGAGCCAGGAATGACGTGGCTGGGAAACACAAAGACCCAGTTGCCGTCCGAGGTGTCCCGCGCATGCCCTGCCAGACGCACCTCGACCACAGACAAATCGAATCTGTCCGTGATGGGAGTGGCCGTGCCGTTTCGCACCGCCACACGCAGATCCATGTCGACCGTGCCCGTGAACTCATCGAATCGACAGATGGTGACGCGCTCCACGGTCGCGCTCAGCTCAGCCGCCGCAGCGTGAACAACGTGGCCCCATGAAGCCGCGAGGCACACCAGCACTCGAACCTCGCCCCTCCGTCCTACCTCTCTCCTCCCTCCTCGGTCCTCCGTCCTCAGTCGAGGGTCACAATCTCCACGTCCGCCTGGCCCGGGGCCAGCGTCAGGCGGGCGACACTGGGCACGACGTCGAATCGTCTCGGGCCAGCCGCGCCGGGGTTGACCACCAGCTTGCCGGCCTCGCGGTGGACGAGGGCACGATGCGTGTGCCCGAAGACGTGGATGTCCGCATCGGGGTACCTGGGGATCAGCAGCTCCGGACCCGGGCGCCCGACCTCATGCCCGTGGCTGACATGGATCTGCCAGCCATCGAGTGACACCCAGCGGTGCGCTTCCAGCTCGGGCATGTGCTGGTCGTCCACGTTGCCGAAGACGGCCTGGACCGGGGCCAGCGCGCGCAGTTCGATGAGGATGTCGCGGCTCCCGACGTCCCCGGCGTGCAAAATCAACTCGACACCCTCGAGAGCGTGCATGGCCGATGCGCGCAGCAGCCCATGTGTATCGGAAATGAGCCCGATGGTGATCGGCATGGGTCTTGTATGTCATCAAACGGTTGCCGATGTCCATTCCCTCACGCGAACACGCCATCGTCACACCGGTGCATGGCCGCTATCTGGTACGCGTCCCCGAGTCGCCGGTCAGTGGTCCCCTGCGCAACGCCCCCATGGCTGTCGGCTTCCACGGCTACGGCGAGACGGCCGAGGACCAACTGGGGCGTCTCGAAGCCGTCCCCGAGCTCGCAGGCTGGACGCTGGTCAGCATCCAGGGGCTGCACCGCTTCTACGGGCGCGGCGGCGCCGTGGTGTCCAGCTGGATGACCTCACAACACCGGGAGGATGCCATCGAGGACAACCTGCGCTACGTGCGCAGCGTCGTCACCGAGGCCATCCATCAGGCGGGGGAGCCGCAGGCGCTCGTGTATGTCGGGTACTCGCAGGGCGTGGCGATGGCCTGGCGCGCCGCGATTCTCGGCGCGCGCCGCATCGACGGCCTCGCGGTCTTCGGCGGGGATGTGCCGCCGGAACTCGGGGTGCGCCCGCTGACGCAGTGTCCGCCGGTGCTGATCGGGCGCGGCAAGGAAGACACGCACTACAGCTCGGCCCAGTTCCGCGCCGACCTGGACATGCTGGCGGGGCGGTACGTGGCCGTCGAGCCCTACGAAGTGGGGGGCGGCCACGCGTGGAGCCAGGCCGTGGGCCACGAGATCGGCGGCTTCGTGGCGCGCCTGGTCAACCCGTCTGCGGCGGCGCGCCTCTGAGCCTCACTCGTACCTGAGCGCCTCGACGGGATCGAGGCTGGCCGCGCGCCTGGCCGGCAGATAGCCCGCCAGGATGCCGGTGACCACCGACATCCCGAGTCCCGCGGCGACGGCCCACCCGGGCGGCACCGCCGAGAATCCGGTCACCGCGAGCGACGCCAGCAGCCCGAGCAGGACAGCCAGCAGCACCCCGGCGAGCCCGCCGACGCCCGAGAGCACCGCGGCCTCGACCAGGAACTGTTGCAGGACGGCCGACCGCGGCGCGCCGAGCGCGAGGCGCACGCCGATCTCCCGCGTCCGCTCGGTGACGGCGATCACCATCACGTTGGCGATGCCAATCCCGCCAATCAGCAGGCTGACGGCGGCCAGGGCGACCGTGACGGCGCCGATCGCCGCGCTCACCTGATCGAAGGTCCGGATGATCTGATCGGCCGACGACAGGTTGAAGTCGTCGGGCGCGTCCGGGGCCAGGCCACGCAGCCGCCGCAGCACGAAGGCCGCTTCCTCACGCGCCTGCTCGCGGACACCGGGCTTCGCGCGGATGTAGAGCACGGTGCGATCGACGCCCGGGTAGCGCCGCTGCACCGTCCCGGTGGGCAGGGCCAGCACCGAGTCCTGGCGGTTTTCGCCGAAGAATCCGCCCTTGCGCGGCGCAATCTCGCCGACGACCGTGTACGTCTCGCCCGAGAGTTGCAGCGTGCGGCCCACGGCGCTGCGCCCCCCGAACAGCGCGCGCGACAGACTCGCCCCGATGACGCAGACGCGGGCGCCGGCACGATTCTCGAGGTCCGTGAACGGACGGCCCGCCGCGAACTCCGCCCCGATGACGTCGTACAGGTTCGGCGACGCGCCTTCGACGAGCACCGTGTCGGACTCGGCCCCGCCGGCACGCGCGACGAGCGGCCGCCCGTCGATCACGGTCGGCACGATGATCTGCACCGCCACTTCGCGGACCGAGGGCGCCAGCCGCGCGATCACCGGCGCGAACTCCGGCTTCAACGCCTTGCGCTGCGCTTCCCGCTCCGACGCGGCAGCGTAGGGATCCCCCGTGAGGTGGAACGCGAAGATGTTCTCGGTGCCGAGTTCGCGAAACAGCAACGCCACCTGGTTGCGGACGTTGGCCAGCACCGAGGCCACCAGCACCACCGTCACGATACCGATGACGATGCCGACGCTGGCCAGGATCGAGCGCGACAGGTTCATGCGGATCGAGCCGAAGGCGAGGATGACCACCTCGCGCCACAGCCGCACGCGCGCCTGCCAGCCGGTCGGATGCGGCACGCTCATTCCTGTCGCAATGCCTCGATGGGATCGATGCGGGCCGCCAGTCGCGCCGGATACCAGCCAGCCACCACGCCCGATCCGCCGGCGGCCAGCAGGCTCCACAGGGCCGTCGTCGCGCGCACGGGCAGCGCCAGACCGGTCGCCCGTCCGGCAATCGTCAGCACGGCCCAGGCCGCGAGGATCCCGAGCGCGCCGCCGATCATGGCCGTCAACACCGCCTCGGCCACCACCTCGCGCGTCACCTCGCGACGGGTGGCCCCGAGGGCGCGGCGCAGGCCGATTTCTCGGGTGCGCTGGGCCACCGACACGAGCACGGTGTTGGTGACCACCACCACGGCCGCCAGCAGCGCCATGAGTGCGATGGGCACCGCCGCCGCGCCGATCCGGTCGGACAAGCGCAGCACGAAGGTCCGCGCGGCTTCGGGCGACAGGATGTCGAACGTGTCGGGACGGCCGGGCTGCAACTGGCGACGCGCCCGCATGCCGGCCCGCGCGGCGCCCTCGGCCTCCTCGAACGGCACCTCACGGCCGGTGGCGAAGATCTGCAGCGTGGCTGGCGCGCCGAACGCCCGTTCGTAGGCCGTCAATGGGATGTAGACGTAGCGGTCCAGCGACACGCCGCCGCCGGTGCCCTGGGGGCGCACGAGGCCGATCACCCGGAACCCCCGCCCGGCGATGCGCACCATCTGGCCGAGCGGATCCGACGCCGGGAAGAGCGTGGTGGCCACCTCGGCCCCGATGATCGCGACCTGTGCCGCCTGCTGGTCTTCGGCAGGAAGAAAGAACCGGCCTTCCCCGATGTCGAGGTCGCGGATGCGCGACAGGTCCGAGGTCGTGCCATTGACGTTGGCCCCCTCGTAGCGGCGTCCGCCGGCCGTCACGTCGGCGCCGCGCTGGGTGGTGGGCGCGACGAGCAGCGTATCGCCGGCCACCCGATCGAGGTAGCGGGCATCGGACCGGCGAATGGCCGGATTGCGCCGCAACCGGTCGGCGAGCTCCTGGCGACTGAGCTGTCCGGCCACGACCTGCGCGAGCACGAACGTGTCGCTGCCGACGGTGCGGGCGCCCACGTCCAGGGCGTACTGCTGCACGCCCTCGAGCCCCGCGGTGACCAGCAGCATCGTCGCGACGGCCGTGGCCACGGCCAGGGCGGCCAGCGACGACCGGAGGAGGTGTCCGCGCGCGGTGGCTGCCGCCTGGGACACGGATCGGCTCGCGCGAGCGAGATGGCGGAAGACGGACACGTGACGCCTCTGACGCCCGACATGGGCATCCCGGTGCATCATCATGCCGGAGCAGGCGTCGGATCCGGGACACTTCCGGGTCCGTGCGCGTCCAATGGCGGCGATGCGTCGAAGAAACGTGGTGGTGATTGGGGCCGTGGTACTCGGCCTCGCGGTCCTGGCCGTGGTCGTCGCGCGCCGTGGGCCGTCCGGCGTCGAAGTGGACACGACCGAGGTGGTGCGGCGGGACACGCTGCGGGCGTTCGTGACGGCGTCCGGCGAGATCGTCGCCGACCGCTATGCCGACATCGGCTCCAGCGTGATGGGACGCATCGACGACCTCCGGGTCAAGGAGGGCGATCGCGTCAAGGCGGGTCAGGTGCTGGCGCGGCTCGACCCCGTGCAGGCGCGCAGTCAGCGCGACGCGGCCGACGCGCAGGTCCAGGCGCTCGGGACCGAGCAGGTGGCCGCGCGCGAGCAGGTGCGCGCCGCGAAGGCCGATGTCGAGGCGGCGCGAGCCCGGGTCGCCGAGAGCGAGGCCAACCTGCGACGGGTCAGCGCCCTGTTCG
>NZ_JALHPM010000285.1:0-5748 GCF_022842525.1 Luteitalea sp. | reverse complement strand
CGACGGCGGAGGCCTGGCGCTGCTCGAGGTCGCTCACGAGCGCCTCGGCCTGAGCCACGAGCGGGTCGGGCTCGGCCGTGGGCGCCGCGGGCACCTCTGGCGGGGGGCGGCGCGAGACGACCTCGAAGCGCCGGACGGTGGTGGGTGGCGGCGTGGCCGGCAGGATCAAGCCGGCGAAGGCCGCCAGCCCGGGCAGGTCCACATCGGCCACCAGGTGGCCGTGGGTCAGGCGCGACTCGAGCCCGTGCGCAGCCAGCGCCTCGAACGAGGCGCGGACCTGGGCTTCTGCCGCGCCGCTGGCCGCCTGGCCGTCGCGACTCGCGATCCGCGTCGCCTCGCTGGTCGCGGCCCGGACGGCCTCGTCGCGCCGCCGCAGCGTCTCGGCCAGATCCGTCGAGGCATCTCCGAGCAGCCGTGCCTGCTGCGCCGCCCGGGCCGTCGTCCCCGCCTCGAGGACGGCGTCGTAGGTCGCGCGTGCCTGCCAGTAGACCTGGTTGACGAGGTACGCCGCTCGCGAGGGCTTGGGCGCGGCGGCCATGCGCGCCGCGACGTCCTTGTGGCCGCTCCGCTTCAGCTGCGAGACCAGCGCCGTCCGGCGGGCGACGAATTCCGCGAACGGCGCCTGGTACAGGGACGCCAGCGCGGCGGTGCTGTCCACGAACGGTGGTTCTTCGGTCGGACGTGAGGCCATCAGCAGAGCGCCAGACCTTCCGATCGCAACCATCCGCGCGCACGTGGGTAATCCGGACAGACCGCCTCGACCTCGGCCCAGAACCGTGACGAGTGATTGGGTTGCCGGAGGTGCATCAGTTCGTGCAGCAACACGTACTCGCAGACGGCAGCCGGCATCTGCAGCAGGCGCCAGTTCAGGGCGATGTTGCCGTCGCGCGAACACGACCCCCAGCGGGAGCGCTGGTTGCGCACGATGACGCGGGCGACGTCGAGGCCGTGGGTCGCGGCCAACGCACGGAGACGAACCGGGAGTTCTCGTGCGGCGCACGCACGCATCAGCGGTTCGAGCACGGGCCGATAGTCCTCGCGCACCGGGCTGGTCGCCCGCAGGTCGCCGCACCGCACGGTCACCTCGGCCCCGGTGGCCGACCCGATCTCCACCGTGCACAGGACGCCGCGCCACCACACGTGCTGGCCCGCCCGCCATCGCGTGTCGCGACGGCGCACGTCGAGTTCCTCGCGACGATCGGCGATCCAGCGGGTCCGCGTCCGGACGAACGCCTCGGCCTCGCGGCGTGATCCGTGTCGCGGGATCGTCACGCGCACCGTGGCGTCAGGCAGCACGCGCAGGATGTAGCGCCGGGCCCGGCCGTTGCGCACGAACAGGAGGGCCGGGGCCGGACTGGGCACGGCGGGGGCCGCAGGCCGCGGCACCTCGGCTCGCCCGCCGTCGGTCGACGCCTCGCCACACTCCCGCCACGGCAACGACAACTGCGCCGCCACGATCAGACCTGCTCCTTCAACAGGGAGGCCACCAGTTCCATCGCGCGCGTCACGACGCCGCGGCGCTGCCACTGGTCACGGTCCACCGGTTGGCTCGCGGCGAGATCCTCCTCGAACAGCGCCGTCATCTCGGCCACGAACCGGGGCTCGCACAGGCACAGACTCGTTTCTTCATTGTGAGCAAAGGACCGGTTGTCGAAGTTGCTGGTGCCCACGGTACACCAGCACCCATCCACCAGCATGACCTTCTGGTGCAGCATCGAGTGGTGATACTCGAACAGCGTGACGCCGCCGTCCAGCAGCACGCCATAGAGCCGTCGACTGTTCTGTCGCGCCAACCAGTTGTCGTTGCTGCGTCCGGACACGAGGACGCGCACCTGCACGCCACGTGCCACCGCCTCGATGATCGTCTCGATGGCCGTTTCATCCGGCACGAAGTAGGGATTGACGATGTCGATGCGACGCCGCGCCGAGACGATGGCGAGGTAGTACATGAGGCGCGCTGACGAGGCGCCGGCGTCCGGCGAACTGTGGATCACCTGCACGGCCAGGTCGCCTGCCGGAGGCACCGTCGGGAAGTACTCCCGCCCCTGGACAATCTCTCCGGTGGTCCGCAGCCAGTTCTGCGCGAACCCCGACAGCAGCGGCGCCACCGCCGGTCCCTCGATGCGACAGACCATGTCGCGCCACTGGTCGGGCGGCGTGGCGTTGCCACGCCAGTGGTCGGCGATCCCGGCGCCACCCGTGAAGCCGACACGTCCGTCCACGACGAGGGTCTTGCGATGGGTGCGGTTGTTGAACCGGCCGACGGTGTACCAGCGAATCGGGGTGTACCACGCGATCTCGCACCCGGCCTCGGTCAGACTGGTGTAGGCGGTGTCGCCGATGGTGGCCGAGCCGACGGCGTCGAGCAGCATCTTCACCGGCACGCCCGCGCGCGCGCGCTCGGTGAGCGCCGCGCAGAACTCCTCGGCGGTCCGCCCCTCCCAGAAGATGTACTGCTCGATGCAGATGGAGTCGGTCGCGTCACGAATCGCCGCGAGCATGGCCGGATAGAACTCGTCGCCGTTGTTGAGCACGTCGACGCGATTGCCGGGAGTGAAGGTGACGCCGGTCACGCCGGCCATGGTGTCGAGGAACGCGCGAGAGCCTGCCGGATCGATGTGATCGAGGCCGAGGCGCGGCGGCCGTTCCGCGGGTCGCAACACGAACGCCACGATGGTCAGCGCGAACATCCCCGCGCCCCAGGAGTAGCGGTCCTGCACGAGTGACCAGATGCCGAGCAGGGCCCACGGCTGCCACAGCCAGATGAGCCGGCGGACGCGAGTGCCGATCCACGGCGCACCGCGCTTGCGTGACTGGCGCTGCCGGAGACGCCATCGACGCGGAATCTGTCGCTGACGGAATGGGTGGGGCTGGCTCCGGGGCCGCGACCTCGATGGGGCATGCAGTCGTGGCATCAGCGCGTCTCGACCGGTTGTGTATCATCGCGGCGTGTTCGCGATCAACGCCATCCATACCCTGGCCTTCGCCGGCGTCGTGCTGTTTGCCGGCTACGCCATCCGGCGGCGCCTCGGCTGGCTGGCACGGCTGAACATCCCGGCACCGGTGGTCGGTGGCCTGATCGTCTCGGTGGTCATGACCATCGGCCACGTCCGCGGTCAGGTGCCGTTCACCTTCGACACGACGCTGCGCGATCCGTTGATGATCGCCTTCTTCACCAGCGTGGGCTTCGGGGCCAGCGTCGGCCTGCTGCGTCGCGGCGGCCCGCTCGTGGTGCTGTTCCTCGTGGCCTCCTCGGTCTTCACGGTGCTGCAGAACGTCCTCGGTGTCGTGACGGCACGCCTGCTCGGCCAGCCGCCACTGTTCGGGGTCCTCGCGGGATCGGTGACGCTGGCCGGAGGCCCCGCCACCGGGTTGGCGTTCGCGCCGTTCTTCGAACAGGCGGGTGTCACGGGCGCCGAGACGATCGCGGTCGCTGCGGCCATGGCCGGCATCGTCTCGGGCGGGTTGATCGGGGGGCCGGTCGGGACCTGGTTGATCGAGAAGCGTCTGCATCGCGACGTTCGCCTCGGCCCGTCGCCGGACCACGCCCACGTCGCCCACCACGTCGTCGAAGCCGCGTTGCCGGGATCGACCAGCGCACCGGGCAACGAGGACCGCGAGGCCTATGCCCTGATGAAGGCGACGGCGCTGTTGCTGTTCGCGATGTGGGTGGGCGCCGGCATCAGCGACTGGCTGACGGCGCAGGGCGTGGTGCTGCCGCGCTACATCGGCGCCATGCTCGCGGCCATCGTGCTGCGCAATGTCGACGAGCTGACGGGCTGGCTCGGCATCTCGCAGGCCACCATCGACGACCTCGGGACCGTGGCGCTGGCCTTCTTCATCGTGATCGCCCTGATGACGCTGAAGCTGTGGCAGTTGGCGGGCCTCGCCCTGCCGCTGGCGGTGCTGCTCGTGGTGCAGATCGTCTTTGTGGCCGTCCTGGCGCCGCCGATCATCTTCCGCCTGATGGGGCGCGACTACGACGCGGCCGTGATGTCGAGCGGCTTCATCGGCTTCATGCTCGGCACGACCGCCAACGCAATGGCGAACATGGAAGCGCTCGCCGAGCGGTACGGCCCGGCGCCGCGCGCGTTCCTCGTCGTGCCGATGGTCGGCGCGTTCTTCATCGACGTGATCAACAACGTCGTCATCACGACGTTCCTCAACGTCTATCGCTGAGGACAGGCGCCCGCGTCAACGCGTCGGCATCTGGCGAGCGGCCGGCAGTTGCGCCAATCGACGCTTGAGGGCGCCGAAGGCCGCACTGTCGCGTCGACCGCCCCCCGGGTTGGCGGCGACCAGTTGCTCGAGGTCGCGGACGCGACTGGCCGGCGCCGGATGGGTCGAGAGGAACTGCGCCACCGATCCCGGGGCGCGCCCCTGCTGGGCGTCGAGCACCTGCATGAACTCGATGAGGCCGCGCGTGTCGTAGCCGGCGCCCCGCAGGATCTGCACGCCCTGACGATCCGCGTCGCGTTCATCGTCTCGCGAGAACTTGAGCATGAAGGAGTT
The DNA here is from genome assembly GCF_022842525.1 of Luteitalea sp. Lineage (NCBI taxonomy): Bacteria > Pseudomonadati > Acidobacteriota > Vicinamibacteria > Vicinamibacterales > Vicinamibacteraceae > Luteitalea > Luteitalea sp. Next base: position 1,236 of record NZ_JALHPM010000285.1, on the reverse strand, counting down.
GGCGGTCAGCCCGGCCGCCACCCGCGCCGCGGCGGCCCCCGCGCCGTTGTCGCCGATCATGGCGCCAAGCAGGCCGAGCAGGCCATTGGCCACCGTGCCCTTGGTGATCTGCCGCGCCGAGTGCCGCTCGGCGATGTGCGCGATCTCGTGCGCGAGCACGCCGGCCACCTGGGCTTCGGTCGTCGCGGCGTCGAGGATGCCGCGGTTGATCCACACGGGGCCACCGGGCAGGGCGAACGCATTGAGCTCTCGATAGTCCGCCGTCGAGAACGTGTACGGGTAGTCGGCGCCGTCGGCATGCCCGACGAGGGCGGCGCCCAGGGTCTGCACGTACTCGCGGACCAGAGGGTCCCCGACCTCGGGGGTCTGGCGACGAATCTCCTGCTGCGCCTCCCGTCCGATGCGGATCTCATCCTGCACGGAGACGAGCTGATAGGCCGCCACGGAGCCCGAGGCAAGGGCGATGACGACCGTGGACGCGGTGAACCGACGAGAGACGTTGTGGCGCCACGACATGCCGCGGTTGTTTGCAAACCTTCTGCCAGCGCAGGTGTGCTCGATTGTTGGCACACGCCGTGGGCGGTCGGCCGCGCAGCGCTGCTGGTTGACGCTGCGTAGCCCGTGGGGTACAAACCGACGGTGACTGAACCAGAGCGCCCGGCGGTTGGCCCCACCGGGAGTCCCACGCCCGAAGAAATCAGCGCGCGCCTCGAGGCGCTCCTCAAGCGGACGCACGCCCTGCGCGCGCAGCGGGAGCCGGCCGGCCCCGGCGGCCCGCTGCATGTCACCTGGCCCCCGACCGACGGCGAGCTCGACCGGTACGACGTCGTGGACGTGCCCGAGGACCATCGCACGAAGGCGCCGGTGACGGCCGGCACAGGCGAGCCCGGCCCGGTGGAGGCGCGGCCAGCCGTCACGGAGGGGCCGGACTTCTCACGTCCCGACTGGAGCGAACTGCGCCTCCGTGGCGGGGCTGACGAGCCGCCCACCCGGTCGCCCTGGCTGGCGGTCCTCGCCTCGGTGCTGGCGCTCGTCGCGCTGGGCGAAGCGGCCTACATCTGGCACCTGCGGACGACCACGCCAGCGCAGGCGGGCGGCCAGTTGCGCATCGACGGGCCGGCGGGCGCGGCCGTCCGGCTCGATGGCCGCGACGTCGGCGCCGCGCCGGTCGACGAGGCCTTGGCGCCGGGCGTGTACGACATCGAACTCGAGGACCGGGGGACGGTGTTCCGCGCC
>NZ_JALHPM010000284.1:0-5790 GCF_022842525.1 Luteitalea sp. | reverse complement strand
GCAGCATCGAACGCATGTTCCGGATGATCCCGCCTGCGCGTTCATCGTCGGCGATGACGTCGGCGATGATGGCGCGCAGTTCCTCGACCGGCGGATCGTGTCCTTCGAGCAGGTGCTGGGCGACTTCGGCGTTGCTCAGGATGGCGGCCAGCGGCTGATTCAGCTCGTGGGCCAGCGAGGCGGCGAGTTCGCCGAGGCTGGCGACGCGATTGACGTGCGCCAGCGTTTCGAGCTGGCGCCGCATGGCCGCGTCCGTCCGCTTGCGGACGAAGGCGGTCGCGATGATCTCGCCGATGGTGCGCAGGTCGACCAGGGTCGGCGCCGACCACTCCTGCGCCCGGGCATGACGCAGCGTCAGCACGCCGATGACCTCGGCCTCGACGCGCACGGGCAGCAGCAGCCATGTGGCCGGGCCGGGGCGCCGGCTCGGCGCGTCGGCGGTGTCGCGGGCGAACTCGACGAGATCCTGAATCTGGACTTCCTCACCCCGCTCGAGGCGCGGACGCGCCCACGTCAACAGGGCGTCTTCGACCAGGGAGCCGGCCTCGGGGACCCCGAGGGTGTCGGGCCAGCCCGAGACACGCTGGGGACGGTCCTGGCCCCAGCGCAGGGTCCAGAGCGCGCAGTCCTCGGCCTCGAGGGCCGCGGCGAGCCGCTCGAGACTGTCGGCGATCCGGGTGTCGAGGCCGTCGCTGCGCAGGTTGGCGAAGTCGGTCGAGATCTCGGCGACGAGGGCCTGGACGCGCAGGCGCTCGGCCAGCGCGCGCTGCGTGGCCCGACGTCGGCGGCGCTCGGCCAGCAACCCCGCGATGAGCGCGGTCTGCAGCATGAAGACCGAGATGCCGCCGAGAATCCAGGCGCGGTACGCCTCCCAGAGGCCCTTGTGCCGCCAGAGCAGGGTCGTGCCGGGCGGGACCCGGCTCTCGGAGATGCCCAGGCGCTCCAGTTCCCGCGCGTCGATGATCGGGGTCGCGGCGAGGCGCTGGACGGGCACGGTGTCGGGCGGCGTGCCCTCGAGAATGCGGGCCGCCAGGCGCGCGGCCTGGGTGCCGAGGTCCTCGACGCGATACAGCGTGCCGCCGAGCACCCCCTCGCCGAGCATCGCGTCGTTGCTGACCAGCGTGGCCACGCGCAAGGTCGGCTTGATGGTCGCCAGCACGCTGCGGGCCGTGATGGGGCGTCCCGTGCGGTCGGCCACCGCGCTGTCGAGCAGCAGCACCGTGTCGGCCGGCAGGCGCCCGACACGGGCCGGCATCTCGGACAGGGCCAGGTTGGTGAGATCGATGACGCGTGCCTCGCCGACCCGCTCGCGCATCGCGGCCAGTGTCGCCTGCGAGGTCATGCGGTCGGCCGGTGCGCTGCCACCGAGTACGGCCACGTGGTGATGGCGCGGGAAGAGCGGGCGCATGAAGGCCCACGAGTCGACCAGCGTATCGGTGACGTCGATGAAGGCGGCGTGCGGAGGACGCGCCCGCCGGCTGGCCTGTTCCCCGATGAAGATCAGCGGCGCCGTGCGTGGCAGGTCGAGCCGTTCCCGCACCTGCAGGTACTGGGGATGGGCGAGGGCGATGATCGCGTCGATGCGCACGTCGCGATACTTGGCCCGCACGAAGTCGATCTGGCGATCGGCGACGGTCCGGGAATCGGAGACCCCGTAGAGATGCTCGAAGGAGAGCACCGCCGGCGCGTTGGTGCGGATGAACTCGTTGGCGACGCCGCGTGCGAACAGATCGAACAGCGGGCGCCCGGGCTGCACGGGAATGAGGACGAGGACCGTGCCACGCTCCTGCGCCGGTGGCGTGGCCAGCGGCTGCGCGCGCACCGACGGCGCGCTTGCCCACGACAGGACCCACAGGGCGGCCAGCGGGCCGCTCAGCCTCCGCATTGGCGCAGTGTAGCGCCTCCGGGGGCTGACCCTGCCAGGGCGATGGCGTCGCGAATGGCCTCGAGCAGTTGCTGGCTCCGGAATGGCTTGCGCAGGCAGGTCGCCGGGCCGACACGCTGCAGCTTGTCCTGCGTCTCGGTGGCGTCGTGCGCCGTGATGAACACGGCCGGGGGGGCGTCGCCGCGGGCCTGAAGCCCGCCGTAACACTCGGGGCCCGACAGCCCTGGCAGGTGGATGTCCAGGACCAGGCAGTCGAACGACAGGCCGGGGTCGCCAGCCATGAGCGCTTCAGCCGACCCGAAGGTCGTGACGCGATGCCCGCTCAGTTCGAGCATCCGGCCCACGCCTCGTCGGATGGACGGGTCGTCGTCCACGAGGGCGATGCGCGTGGGATCGGTCGCGGCGGGCGAGAGCACGTTCGAGCCTGTCTTCGACGATAGGGGCCGGCTGCGCCCCCGACAACTAGCCAAAGGTCAGGCGCACACGCGGCCACTGCACCAAGAGCCAATGGCACTCGACGGGCGCCCCCCGTACCGTGAGGGGCGTTTTCCACTCTACCCGTCCACGTCACGAAGGGGAGGAGAGGCGCTGATGGGCAAGAAGCTGTTGGCCGAAGGGCTCGGCGTCTCGGCCGCGTTCGGCCTCACGGTCCTGACGATGGCCTATGCCATCGGGCACGTCTCCGGGTGCCACCTCAACCCGGCCGTGTCGGCGGGCCTGTGGGCCGGCGGGCGCTTCGAGGGCCGCTTCCTGGCGCCGTACATGCTGGCGCAGGTCGCCGGGGCCATCGCGGCCGCGGTGCTGTTGCTGCTGGTCGCGTCCGGCAAGCCCGGCTTCGACCTCGCGGGGGGCCTGGCCGCCAATGGGGTCGGCGAGCACTCGCCTGGGGGCTACTCGATGACCGCGGGCCTCGTGATGGAAGTGGTGATGACGGCGATGTTCCTCGTCATCATCATGGGCGCGACCGACCGGCGCGCGCCGGCCGGCTTTGCCCCGATCGCGATCGGCCTCGGGCTGACGCTGATCCATCTCGTCAGCATTCCGGTCACCAACACGTCGGTCAACCCGGCGCGCAGCACCGGGCCAGCCCTCGTCACCGGCGGATGGGCCCTGCAGCAGCTGTGGATCTTCTGGGTGGCGCCACTGATCGGCGGCGTGCTGGGCGGCGTCGTCTCCCGCCAGTTCGAAGACGACCGGACGGGCGTCGTGGCAGGGGGCCGACAGCGCGCGAAGGCGTGACGTGAGGAGGGTCCGGCATCGGTGAGGCAGGCACTACCTAAAGATGTGCCCTGACTCGCCGATGTCAGGGCCAGTGACGACTGTCGTGGCTCCAGCGGCGCCCCTGGCGGGTCCCGCCTTCCTCGCGACCGTGACCCACGAGGTCCGGACCCCCCTCAACGCCGTGATCGGCATGACGGAACTCCTGCGGCAGATGACCCTGCCCCCGGAGGCCGCGCGTCTCGTCGAAACCATCCACATGAGTGGCGAGTGCCTGCTGGCGCTCGTCGACGACCTGCTCGACACGTCACGCCTGGACGCCGGGCGCCTCCAGCTGGAGGACGTCGAGTTCGTGCTGCGCGACGTGGTCGAGGAGGCCATCGCGATCGCCACCGCGACGTCCGGCGTCAAGCGCCTGTCGGTGGCCGCGGTCATCGACCCGGCCCTGCCCGATGAAGTCCGCGGCGACCCTCGCCGCTTCGGACAGGTCCTGGCCAACCTGCTCGCCAACGCTGTCAAGTTCACGCTCTCGGGCTACGTGCGCCTGCGCCTGACCTGCGTGCAGACCGACGGCACCATGCTCACGCTGCGCGTCGAAGTCGAGGACTCGGGCATCGGCATCGCGTCCGACGCGTTGCCTCGCCTGTTCATCCCGTTCTCCCAGGCCGACGATGACACGAGTCGGCGCTTCGGCGGGACGGGCCTCGGGCTGGCGATTGCCAACGGGATCGTCGCGGCGATGGGGGCGCGCATCGAGGTGGACAGCACGCCGGGGCGGGGGAGTCGCTTCCACTTCGAGGTCCGTCTTCCGGCCGGCCGTCGGAGCGATGCGCTGGCCCTGCCCAACTGCGAGGGCCTGCGCGTGGTGGTGGCCTCGCGCGACGACATCCTGGTCGAGGCGCTGTTGTCGCAGATGGCCCGCATCCGGGTGCAGGCCGTCGTCACCCGCGACGTCGAGTCGGTGCCACCTCTGGCCCGCACCGGGCCGGCTGCGGTCCTGATCGATCCGCGGCTGCCGGACGCCTCGGCGTGCGTGGCTGCGTCCCGCGTGGCCGACGTCCCCGTGGTGGAACTCGTGCCGCCGCGCTCGAGCGTGACGGTACGGGATGCGCTGCCGTTGCGCACTCCTGTGCGCCTCTCGGAGTTGACGCACGTGCTCACGACGCTGGGCCCGGAGGACGCGGCGAGCCGCAGCGCGTCGTCGGCGTCACCCCGCGCCGGGACACCGCCTTCGGTGCCGTTCCCGCGTGGCATCTGGCGGGTGCTCGCGGTCGAGGATCACGAGCCGAACCAGCAACTCCTGCAGCACGTCCTCGACAGCGTCGGCGTCGAGGTCGACGTCGTGGTGTCCGGCGAGGCGGCGTGCGAAGCGGTCCGGCATGAACGCTACGACCTCATCCTCATGGACTGCCGGCTGCCCGGCATGGACGGCCTCGCCACCACGCGGGCGCTGCGGGCACGGCCGGCCCTGGCCCACGTGCCCGTCATCGGGCTGACGGCCAGCACGCAGCCCGGCACGCGACAGGCGTGTCTCGAGGCGGGGATGGACGACTTCCTGCCCAAGCCCACCCGCCCGTCGATCCTGATCGACGCGTTGCGGCGGTGGCTGCCGCCGAGCGGCGCGGACGAGGATGCCGCGCGTGACCTCGAGTCCTCGCGGGCGCCGGCGGAGCCGGAGACGCTGCTGGATCACGACGTGGTGGACGAACTCCTGCGGCTCGGTGTGTTCGTGGACATGGCCAGGGTCGTGCTGCGGCACATGCCGGCGATCCTCGGCGAACTCGACGCCGCCGTCGTCGCCGACGATCGCGCGCGCCTCGGCCTGCTGGCCCATCGCCTCGTCACGCTGCTCGGCAACATCGGCTGGCATGAGCCCGCCGACCTGGCGGGCCAGCTCGAAAGCGCCTGCGCCGACGACGGGACGATCCAGCACCGCGCCCTGGCGACGTCGCTCGTGCGTGTGGTGCTCGATGGCCTGCCTCGACTCGAACGGCTGACGGGCCGCGCGGCCGGCGAGGCGTCGACATGCGCGCGCTGATCGTCGACGACGAGCCGACGGTCTGCCTGCTGCTGTCGCGCATCCTGGCGCGCGACTTCGAGTGCCAGGCCACGGAGGCGAGCAACGGCATCGAGGCGCTCGACCTGCTGTCGCGCGAGACCTACGACTTCATGCTGCTCGACCTGCTGATGCCCATCATGAGCGGGCTCGAGACGCTGCAGACGATCAGGCGCGACGAGCACCTCCAGTACCTGCCCGTGATGGTGATGTCCACCGTGCGCGAAGAGGCGCGGGTGCGCGAGGCGATTCAACTGGGCGTCGGCACCTACCTCACCAAGCCCCTGCGGCCTGCCGACGTGGCCACGCGACTGAACAAGTTCGTCGCCCGCCTCGGCGCGGCCGGCGCCATCGCGGCGCCCACGCGCTCGTACCTCGGGGTGCCCCCTGGCGCGCGGATTCTGGTGGTCGACGACGATCCCGACTTCCGGGCGTTCGTCCACGGCGTGCTCAGTCCCGACTACGCGGTGGCCGTGGCCGCCAGCGGGGCCCAGGGGCTGCGGATGGCCATGGACAGCGCGCCGGCGCTGATCATCCTCGGTCGGCAACTCGGCGTGGTGCGGCTGCCCGTGTTTCTCGAGAAGCTCCGTGCGCTGCGGGGCCTCGGCGGGGTGCCCGTCGTAGCGGCCGT
>NZ_JALHPM010000283.1:0-5799 GCF_022842525.1 Luteitalea sp. | reverse complement strand
TTCCACGATGCCATCCTGGCGATCGCCTCGGTGCCGCTGCCGGTGCTCGAGAAACGCATGGCGCAGTTCATCGCCGATGGCGGCGTCAACCCGCCACCCGCGGCAGCACCGGCGGCGCGGCGGCGCGGGCGCGCTCGATGAGCGACGGCAGCGGCGCCGCTGCCGTCAGCGAGCGGTTCGCCTCGTGACCGTCGTGCCGTCGAAGTAGCGATACTCGCGGCCGCCGACACGGACGGTCGACTGCCGGGCGGCGACCGCATAGGCACCGTCCGGCGTTCGGGCGCTGTGCTCAGACGTCCGGACGACCGGCGCCTCGCCCTTCGCGACGTCACCGACGAGCGCCTCCCGCAATGCCCTCCCCTGCACGGACGGGGGGATAGCCATCCCGAGCAGCGTCAGCATCGTCGGCATGAGATCGACGTTCGCGCTCGGGACGTCGACGATGCGACCGCGCGCGAGGTCCGGTCCGGCCGCGATGAGCGTGTTGTGGATGTCCCACGGGCTCGAGCTGCCGTGCCCGGCTATCCCGCCCGCCGACACCGCACCGCGCAGACCCTGCGCGTTGGCCGTGTCCGCCCAGTCGGGCGAGAAGAGAATCTGCGCCGACCGCTCGTGGTCCCAGCGGGCGACGTCGAACGACAGCGTGCCGGCGACGCGCCCCTCCGGGGATCCGGGCCGTACGGCTCTGGTGAAGATCGCGCCTGCACCTGGCGTCTGCTGCAGCGCACCGACAATGGAGGCCACGGCCTGCTGGTCGCCATCGCGCACGTAGATCGCCCCCCCACTGGCCACCACGCGCGGCGTGCCATCGGGGAGCACCCCGGTGTGCGGCTTCAAGGCGGCAGCGACATCGGCAGCCCCGGTGTGGGTGGAGAACCCGTGGTCGGACGTCACCCAGATGTCGTAGGCCTCGAGCAGCCCGGCGGCGGCGAGTCCGTCCTCGACGCGGCCGATTTCTCGGTCGACATGCCGGAGCACCTCGACCGTCTCCGGCGCCCCGATGCCCCGGGCGTGCGCCGTCGCATCGAGCGCCCCCAGCCAGAGGACGGTCACCGTCGGATCCACACGCGGAAGACCGACGGTCAGAAAGGCGTCGACAGCGTACCGGTCGCGGGCCGGCGTCGGCCCATCCCCCGTGGGCGGCTGGCCGAGCACCGCCAGATCGGCGCGGGCGCGCTCGGGCATGGCGAAGTCCGGATGCAGGATGACGCCACCCGCGATCGTCGGGTTGTTCAGGACCGCCGACCCGCCCGACCCCGAACTCGCGACGAGCATCCGCCGGCCGGCCGCCTGCAACAACTCGCCGATCGTCGGCGCCGTGAGCAGCCGCCCTTCCCCCGCGGCGATCGTGGCCAGGGCCTGACGATTCGCGGTATCGAGGAATCGGCGCGGCTCGACCCCGGGGAAGTAGACGCTGTTGCCCATGAGCCCATGCGTCTCCGGGTAGGCGCCCGTGGCAAACGACGCGGCATTGACGCGCGTGACCGTCGGGTAGACGGCGTGATGGCGGGTGAACACGACGCCGCGCCTGCCGATGGCCGTCAGGCGGGGCATCACGTCGGGCGTGACGTAGTCGGGCCGCAAGCCGTCGACCACCACCAGCAGGTGCCGACGCGGGGGCGCCTGCGACGCCGGGGCGACGACCAGACCGAGCGCGAGCAGCAGCCCGACGAAGGCTGTGCGTCGAGGGGCGCGATGCGCGCATCCGATGCCGATGCCGAGGAGCGGAGCCGCCGTGCGTGGGCGCGTCACGCGGGGATCGTACGCGCAAACGATGACGGGCAGGTCACCGACACTTCAGGATGCACGGGCCGGCAGCCCCCGCCGCCGTGGCTCGGCTACCCGTCAGTCGCGCGCCGCAGCGCGCCCCGGTGCGAGCAGGCGGTCGAGCGTCGGTTTCATCGCCGCTGCCCACATCGCGTAGCCCTTCGCGGTGGGATGCAGAAAGTCGCCCATCACGTCCTTCGCGATGGTGCCGTCCGGACCGAGGAACGTCGCCGCGATGTCGAGGTAGGTGATCCCGTCGCGGCCATCGAAGGCCGCGATGCGCTGGTTGATCTCGGCGACGCGGTCACGCGAGGGATTCGGACGCTCGCCCCGCGGAAAGACGGCCAGCAGCAGCAGGCGCGTCGATGGCGACCGCTCGCGAATCGTCCGGCAGATGGCCCACACGCCCGCCGCGATGTCGTCCGGCGTGTCCAGGCCGACGTTGTTCGTGCCGATCATCACCACCACGACGTCCGGCGACACCCCCTCGAACTCGCCGTGGGTGAGCCGCCACAACACGTTCTCGGTCCGGTCCCAGCCGTACCCGAGGTTGACGACGCGACGCCCGGCGAAGAGCCGGTCCCATTCAGCCACGCCGGTGCGACGGCCATCGGGTGGATCCCCGCCAAAGAAGTGCGTGATCGAGTCGCCGAGCATCACGATCTCGGGGCGACGCTCACGCATGAGCGCGGCGGCAGCCGTGTGCCGGTCCACCCAGTCGTAGGTCCGCCAGTCGCGATTCTGTGTCACCGGTACGAGCGTGGAGGGCATCCGGACAGCACCAGCCGGCAGCGGGGTCTCGATCACGGCGACGTCGCCGACGGGCGAGCCTCCCGGCTTGAAGGCGCGCACCTTCAGCACGTACCCCGGCGGCACTTCCACCGGCGCCAGCCACGCGCCCGCATCGTGTGTCGGCTCCGACCCGTCCAGGGTGTAGCGGAGGATGGTGCCGGGCACGGGCGACACCGCGTCCAGCCGGCCATCCGCGGCCCGCGAGACGACGGGGACCTGGGCCGACGCGATGACGGCTCCTCCCACAGACAGCAGGCACAGCGTGAGGGCCGCCGCCAGCGCGCGCCCCGCGAGCCTTCGACGGGGGGACATCAGCCGGGTCATGAGACCGGAGGCTCCTCGAGTTCCGCGAGATCGCCCATGGCCGTGAGGTAGGCCAGCACGCGCGCCGCCTCGTCCTCATCGACCCGGGCGATGGCGAATCCGACGTGCACCAGCACGAAATCGCCGATCGTCGCCTCCGGCACGTAGGCGAGGTTGACCACCTTGACGACCCCCGCGAAGTCGACCCGGCCGGCCCTGAGCAGCGGGTCGTCGCCTTCGATGCTGACCAGACGGCCGGGGATGGCGAGACACATGGGTGAGTGCTCATCATCCCGATTGCCCCTAGGGTGTGCAAGAGGGGCACCAGTACGACATCCTGCGCGCCACGACCTGCCGCCTGGGCCAGGGCTACCATTTCGGCCGGCCGACCCCCGTCGACGCCTTCGTCGAGCGATTCGCTCCCCGCGGCTGACGCGGGCCGCCCCCGCGCCGCCAGCCGCCAGCCCCGCGCTCACGCACGAGCGTTCTGCCGCCGATTGCTGCTCGAGGGGCGCTCGTCGCGCCGGCACTGATGCCGGCACGCGGCCCGCCAGGAGCCGCCATGGTCAAGGTAGAGCAACAGCAATGGACGCCGGCACGCGGGTGGGATCACGTCGCCGCGCCCACACTCGGTGACGCCCAGATGGTGCTGGTGTTCGGCGGCCAGAGCCAGTTGACCCCCGACGTCATCGGCGCGATCGGCGACCGCTATCCATCGGCAGTCCTGTTCGGCTGCTCCACGGCTGGTGAGATCGCCGACACGGTGGTGTTCGACGACACCGTGGTTGCCACCGCCGTCCACTTCGACTTCACCACCGTGCGCCTGGCCACGACCCTCGTGGAGGACCCGGACGACAGCTTCGCGGCCGGACAGCGCCTGGCGACACAGCTGGCGGCTGAGGACCTGCGCCACGTCCTGGTGCTCTCGGATGGCCTTCTCGTCAACGGCAGCCGCCTCGCCGACGGCCTGGCCGGCACGATCGGGTCCCAGGCCGTGGTGACCGGCGGTCTTGCGGGCGACGGCAGCCGGTTCGTGCGGACGCTCGTCGTGGCGGACCGCGAGATTCGCGGCGGCATGGTCGCCGCCGTGGGTCTCTATGGCGAGCGGCTGCACATCGGCTGCGCATCGTTCGGCGGCTACGACTCGTTCGGACCAGAGCGGCTCGTCACCCGGTCGCGCGGCAGCATGCTGTACGAGCTCGACGGCCAGTCGGCCCTCGCGCTGTACAAGAAGTACCTTGGACCGCATGCCAGCGACCTGCCTTCGTCTGGCCTCCTGTTCCCCCTGGCCGTGCGTCTGACCGGCGAGGTAGAATCGATCGTCCGCACCATCCTCTCGATCGATGAAGAACAGCAGTCGCTCACCTTCGCCGGCGACATCCCCGAAGGCGCGCACGCGCGGCTGATGAAGACCAACTTCGATCGTCTCGTCGATGGCGCCACGAACGCCGCGCGCGCCTGCGACACCTCCGTGATCGGTGCCGACTTCGCCCTGCTGGTGAGCTGCGTCGGCCGCAAGCTCGTGCTCAAGCAGCGCACCGAGGAGGAAGTGGAAGCGGTGCGCGAGGTGCTCGGCCCGGTGCCGGCGATGACCGGCTTCTACTCCTACGGCGAGCTGTCGCCGTTTGCCAGCACCGGCCAGTGCCGTCTCCACAACCAGTCGATGACGATCACCACCCTGTCCGAGGCGTGAACGGTGCACTCCCTTCTGAAGCGTCAGATTCGGCGTTACCTGGGCGACGTCGACGTCAGCGCGGAGCCGCTGGCGACATTTCTGGCCGCCGTCGATCGCAGCTATGAAGAGGGCGACGCCGATCGCAACCTGGTCGAGTCGGCGATGGAGATCAGCTCGCAGGAGCTGCTGCAGGCGAATGTCGAGCTGCGCGGCCTGGTCCAGGCCTTTCCCGATCTCGTCCTCCACGTCGATGCCGACGGGGTGATCACCGCCCAGCGCGGCAGCGCCGTGCGGGCGTTCGGCTGGGAGCGCGGCGCCCTGGTGGGGCAGCCACTCCGCAACCTCCTGTCGCCGACCGAGGCCGCCACCTTCGACGACGTCCTTGCCGCGACGCGAACGACCGGCGTGGTCGGCACCGTCGTGCACGCACGCCAGGAGGCGGGCGAGTCGTTCGTGCACGAGATGCGCCTGGCGTCCCTCGGGGCCGGCGCGGTCATCGCCATCGTCCGTGACCTGACCGATGCGCGGCGCGCCGCCGACATGCAGGTGGCCAAGGAAGCGGCCGAAGCGGCCAGCCAGGCCAAGAGCGCCTTCCTGGCCACGATGAGCCACGAGTTGCGGACGCCGCTCACGGCCATCCTGGGCTACACGGAGATCCTCGCGGAGGAGGCCGAGCCGGATGCCCGGCAATCCCTCGACCGCATCGAGGAGGCCGGACAGCGGCTGCTGCAGATCGTCGACACCATTCTCGAGATCGCCAGCCTCGAAGCGGGCCACACCCACATCTCGGCCGACGTGGTCGACGTGGCGTCGGTGGTCGCCGACGTGCTGGCCACCGTCCGCACCCGCGCCAACGAGAAGCACCTGGTGCTCGCCGGCACGGTGGCCGACGAGGCCGCGACCATCACGACCGACCGCGTCCGGTTGCGGAAGGTGCTCGACATCATGCTCGACAACGCCGTCAAGTTCACGCGGGCGGGCACGGTATCCCTCGACGTCCGCGCGAGCGGCGACGAGGCCGGCACGGGGCTGACCTTCGTCGTGCGGGACACGGGCATCGGCATCCCCGCCGACAAGCTCGCCCACATCTTCGGCGACTTCTCGCAGGTCGACGAGTCGCATACACGCCGCTTCGGCGGCGCCGGTCTCGGGCTGTCCATCAGCTGGCGGATCTGCAAGCTGCTGGGTGGGCGCATCGAGGTGGCCAGCCAGGTGGGCGTCGGCACGACGTTCACGATCACGCTGCCGTGGCGGGCCCGGCG
>NZ_JALHPM010000282.1:0-5815 GCF_022842525.1 Luteitalea sp. | reverse complement strand
GTGGCGTGGCGCGGGCCGCGGGCCTCGTGGAAGTGCTGCCCGTCGAACAGCAGGTCCACCACGTCTGGCGTGTCGAGGTGCCCGCCCTTGACGATGACGGCCGTCGGCCCGAGGTCGTGCAGGCGGCGGGCGGCCTCCCGGGCGTCGGCCTCGGTGCGCACGGGGCGGCCGGTCAGCGCTTCGGCCTCCGGGGCGTTCGGGGTCAGCACCGCGGCGAGCGGCAGCAGGTCGCGCACCATCACCGCGACGGCATCGTCGGACAGCAGGCGGTCCAGGCTCTTGGCCACCATCACCGGGTCCACCACGAGCGGGGCGATGCGTCGCGCCCGCAGGACGGCGGCCACGGCGCCCACCACCTCGGGCGTGCCGAGCATCCCGGTCTTGATCGCGCCGGCGCCCAGGTCGTCGAGGACGACCTCGATCTGCGCCGCGATCAGCGCCGTCGAGACCATCTCGAACGAGCGGACTCCCAGCGTGTTCTGGGCGGTGATGGCCGTGATCGCGCTCGTGCCGAAGACGCCGAGGGCCTCGAAGGTCTTGAGGTCGGCCTGGATGCCGGCGCCACCGCCGGAGTCGCTTCCCGCAATCGTCAGCGCTGTTGGTATCGTGGGGGACATTCGCCTCAGCATACCGTCCGGACAGCTCATCCATCCCTGACTGGGAGCCCTTCGTCACATCGCGTGGACGAGCCTCACCCGGCCTGCGTAGTGTTGGCGGTATCGGTCCGAGGAGGACGCATGCACTCACGAACGCTTTTCCGGGCCAGTCTGGCCCTCGCGGCGGCGCTGGCGGCCAGCGGCGGCACGCCCGGCTTCGCGCAGGCCCCGCCGGCCCCCGCGTACACCGTCCCGGTCGTCTACGACACGCTGCCCAACGGACTGAAGGTCGTGCTGTCGCGTGACACCACCGCGCCGACCGTGGTGGTCGGCGTCTACTACCAGATCGGCTTCCGGGTCGAGCCGAGGAATCGCACCGGGTTCGCCCACCTCTTCGAACACATGATGTTCCAGGGGTCGGCCAACCTCGGGAAGATGGAGTTCATCCGCCTGGTGCAGCGCAACGGCGGCATCCTGAACGGCTCCACGCGCTTCGACTTCACCAACTACTTCGAGGTGTTGCCGGCCCACACCCTCGAGACGGCCCTCTGGGCCGAGGCCGACCGCATGCGCGGGCTCGACATCACGCAGGACAACCTGACCAACCAGCAGGGCGTCGTGATGAACGAGGTGAAGGTCAACGTGCTGAACCAGCCCTATGGCGGGTTCCCGTGGCTCGACCTGCCGCAGTACGCCAACACCAACTGGCACAACGCCCACAACTTCTACGGCGATCTGAAGGACCTGCAGGCGGCCACGCTGACCGACGTGCAGGACTTCTTCAGGACCTACTACACGCCGGCCAACGCCGTGCTCGTCGTGGTCGGCGACTTCGACGAGGCTGCCGCCAGGGGCATGGTCGAGAAGTACTTCGGCGCCATTCCCTCGCGGAAGCCGGTTGCTCAGCCCGACCTGACCGAGCCCCGGCAGACCGAGCAGAAGCGCTTCACCAAGAAGGATCCGCTCGCCCGGAGGCCGGCCCTCGCCTTCGGTTACCACGTCCCCGCCCGCAACACGCCCGAGTACTACGCCATGGGCCTGCTCGATCAGATCCTGCTGCAGGGCGAGGACAGCGCGTTGCACAAGGCCCTGGTCAAGCAGAAGGCCTACGCTGGCGACGTCAGCGGCGGCATCAACCTGCTCGGCTCGATGTTCAACTACGCCGGCCCGATGCTCTGGATGGGGTCGCTGATCCACGAGCCCACCAGCACCGCCGACGACATTCTCGCCACGATGGATGCGGCGATCCGGCCGCTGCAGGAGGCGCCCGTCGATCAGGCGACCCTCGACCGCGCCCTCGTCAAGCTGCGGTCGTCCCTGTACGACTCGATGACCGACCTCAACGGCTTCGGCACGGCCGATCTGCTCGCGTCGTTCGCGATGTTCGACGACGACCCGTCGCGGATCAATCGGCTCGAGGCGGAGTTCCGCAAGGTGACGCCGGCGCTGCTCCAGAAGACCGCGCAGGAGTACCTGCGCCCCACCAACCGCACCGTCCTCATCGTCGAACCGGGCCAGGCCACGCCGGCCGGGCAGGAGTAAGCCATGCGCATCACAGGCCTTGCCATCGTGCCTGCCGTCCTCGCCGCCGCGACGACCGCGTTCGCGCAGACGGCCCCGAAACAGGCGCCGCCCGCGGCAGGCACGCCCCGGCCCTTCTCGCTGCCGACTCCGGAGTCGTTCACGCTGCCCAACGGACTGGGCGTAACACTGGTGCCCTACGGCACCGTGCCGAAGGTCACCGTCCATCTCGCGGTCGATGCCGCCAACGCCGACGAGACGGCGCAGCAGGTCTGGCTGGCCGACCTCACCGGTGCGCTGCTCAAGGAGGGGACGACGACACGATCGGCTGACGCGGTGGCCGACAGCCTCGCGAAGATGGGCGGCCGCCTCGATGTCGGTGTCGGTCCCGACGTGACGGCGCTGTCGGCCTCGGTGCTCTCGGAGTTCGCGGCGGGCGCCGTCGAGGTCCTCGCCGAGATCGTGCAGGCGCCGCTGCTGCCGGCCTCCGAGCTGCCGCGCCTGAAGGCGGACATGGTGCGGAACCTCACGCTCGCGAAGGCCCAGCCGCAGTCGATGGCCAGCGAGCGGTTCTCGCAGGTCCTGTACGGCGACCACCCGTACGGACGCGTGTTTCCCACCGAGGCGATGGTCAACGGCTACACCCACGCGGACGTGCGGGCCTTCCATGCCGCGACCTTCGGCGCCGCACGATCGCATCTCTATGTCGTCGGTCGCTTCGATGCCGAGGCGGTGCGGAGCGCGGTGCGAGCCCGGTTTGGACCCTGGCAGAAGGGCGCCGCGGCCCGCCGCACGCCGCCGACCCCGGCCGGCACCCGCGCGCTGCACGTGATCGATCGCCCGAAGGCGTCGCAGTCCACCCTGTACATCGGTCTGCCGGTCGTCGACCCCGGCCACGCCGACTACGTCGCGCTGCGCGTGACCAACGCCCTGCTCGGCGGATCCTTTGCCTCGCGCATCACCGCCAACATTCGCGAGCAGAAGGGCTACACCTATTCGCCCAACAGCTCGTTGTCGGTGCATCCGAAGGTCGCGCACTGGGTGCAGGTGGCCGACGTGACGACGGCCGTGACGGGGGCGTCGATGAAGGAGATCTTCTTCGAGGTGGATCGCCTGCGGCAGGAGCCACCGACGGAAGACGAACTCGCCGGCATCCGGAACTACCTCGCCGGTGTGTTCGTGCTGCAGAACTCGTCACGCGGCGGCATCATCCAGCAGCTCGAGTTCACGCGCCAGCATGGCCTCGGCGCGGACTACCTGCGGACCCTCGTGCAGAAGATCCAGGCCGTCACGCCGGCCGACGTGCAGCGGGTGGCGAAGTCCTGGCTGGATCCGGCGAAGATGACGATGGTGGTGGTCGGCGACACGGCCGAAATCGACGACCAGCTGGCGCCGTACGTCACGAAATAGGTTTGGTGCCGTAGCCGATCTCGGCGCCGCCGGAGATGACGTGATCGACGCCGGTCGTGTACGTCGCGTCGGCGGCGAGGTACACGCAGAGGCGGCCGACTTCGTCGGCCGTGCCGAGGCGGGGGAGCCACTGGGAGGTCTCGCCCCCCCGGCGCATCGCGTCAGGATCTGCTGACGCGTCTGCGAACGACTGCCACAGCGGCGTGTCGATGTTGCCGGGCGACACGCTGTTGACGCGGACGCCGTGCCGCGCCTCGTCGATGGCCAGGGCCCTCGAGAACGCGACGATGGCGCCCTTGGAGGCGACGTAGTCCACGGCGTGGTGCTGGCCGAGCGTGGCCACGAGACTGGCCATGTTGATGATGCAGCCCTGCACCTGACGCAGGTGTGGCAGCGCCAGTCGACACGCCATGAACTGGCTCACGAGGTTCAGGTCGAGCAGGTCGCGGAACGCGCCGGGCGTGATGTCGTCGATGGCGCGATGCGCCAGATGGGTGCCGGCGTTGTTCACGAGGCAGTCGAGGCGGCCATGGGTCGCCACCACGTCGGCGAACAGCGCCGCAAGGTCCTCGTCGCGGCGAACGTCGGCATGCACGTGCCGGCAGGTCGGCCCGAGCGCCGCAGCCAGGGCGTCACCCCCCGCGCGATCGGTGGACACGGCCACCACGTGGGCCCCCTCCCGCACGAACGCGCGCACGATGCCCTCGCCGATGCCGCGCGATCCGCCGGTCACGACCACGATGCGGTCGAGGTAACGCATGGGGGGATTTTAGGGGAATCGGGAACCGGGAACCGGGAACCGGAAACCGGGAGTCGGGAGTCGGGAGTCGGGCAACCGGGAGTGGGGCTCGGCGCTCAGCGAGGGCGCGCGCCGACACCGTCCGGCATGTACGGGCAATCCGGGACGGCCGGGTTGTTCGGCGAGTCGAGCGGATGCGGGCGCAGGACGGGGTGCTGGTCTGGCGCCAGCGTGGCGAGGCGCTTGTTGACGAACAGCGCCTCCCAGGCATAGGACGGCATGGGCGGCTGTGGCCCGCCGCACCCGTAGTTGTTCATGTGCAGGTGTGCGACATGGAAGCGGTCCTTCAGTCTGGACACGACCAGGTACTGCGTCCACGTGTCCACCGCGTCACCGTGCATCTCGATGGCGAGCTGGTCGATGCGGTCGAGGACCTCGGGCGGCGCATCGAGCAGGCTCTGCCACTCGGCGCCTTCGACGTCCATCTTCACCACGAGGCGGCGCGCGGCATCGCCATTGCGGGCCACCTGCGTCGCCAGTGCGTCGAAGACGCGACCCTCGGCGTCGACCGACGCGGTCGGGGCGATGCACTCGGCATGGAAGGTCGTCTGCCCGCCGTCGCACTGCGGCCGCCGCGTATCGAAGCAGTCGTACTGATGCACCGGGATGCCGAGGCGTGTCGAGATGCCGCAGCCCCAGCCGTCGTAGCCCGAGATGCCGTAGGAGTAGCCGGCGCCGGCCTGCAGCAGGTTGCCGCACATCAGGTAGCCGCCGTCGCCCAGTTCACCGAGGCGCTCGAGCGTGCAGTTGGCGAGCACGACCGGTTGCAGCGCCGCGTAGAGCCGCTCGCGCAGGTCCTGCTCTCGGGATTGGGGCAGCGTGACGGGAGTCCGGGCCGGCGCGCGCCGGTCGGTCAGCACGAAGGCAGCGAGCACGCCCACGGCGAGGACGAGGCCAGCGGCGGCGGCACGAGTCGGACGCATCAGCACGTGCTGCTAGCGTAGCTCATGCGCAGCCGCCCACCGACACCGGGCGCGCATCGGCGGCGTTCCCGCGGCGCTCCCGCGCGCCTCAGCGCGTGAACACCAGCATGTACTGATAGGGCAGGAACTGCTCCTGTCGGACGAAGCGGAAGCCGGCGGCTTCCGCCGCGCGCACGACCTGCGCCGATGGCATCCGTTCCTCGGGCGAGGGACCCGGGCCGCCCCCGTCGCTCCGATACTCGATGATGCCGAGACGCCCTCCGGGCTTCAGGGCCGCGCGGACGTTCGTGAGCAGCGACCGCGTGTCCTCCACCTCGTGGAACGTGTCGACCATCAGCGCGGCATCCAGACGGCCCTGCGGCAGCGCCGGATGGTCGGCCGCGCCGAGCACCGTCGAGACGTTGCCGAGCCCCTCACGCTGCACCCGGCGCTGGATGGCCTCGATCATCTGCGGCTGGATGTCCTCGGCATACACGACGCCGTTCGGCCCGACGCGCTTGGCCAGCCGCACCGTGAACCACCCGCCTCCAGCCCCGAGGTCGGCGACCACCGACCCGTCGCCGATC
>NZ_JALHPM010000281.1:0-5845 GCF_022842525.1 Luteitalea sp. | reverse complement strand
CATGCGGGCCGCCTGCACGCCGAGCAGGGGCTTGAGCAGGTGCAGGACCAGCCCGGACGCCGACGCATCCTGCAGCGTCAGGTAATCGGACTCTTCCCCATCTTCCTCGGTGCCGCAGTGCCGGTGGTGCTGCCAGTGCGCCCGACAGAACGCATCGTAGCTGGTGACCAGCACGCCCCCGCACGCCAGGCCGACGAGGTCGTTGGTCGGCCTGGCACGGAACAGCGTGCGATGACAGCACTCGTGCATCAGGATGGTCAGCTTGTAGACGTAGGCCCCGATGAGGGGCAGCACTGGCGCCATGGCCAGCAGCCCCCAGCGGTCCACCAGCCACGGCAGGCTCGCCACGGCCCCGAGCAGCACGCCGAACAGCACCACCACGGCCCGCCAGCCGAACGCATCGCTCGGGACGTACCAGTCCCGCGGCACGTGCACCCCGACGGGGCGCACGAGTCCGTGCACGTACGTGACGCCTGGCGGAGCGGCAGTGGCCGGCATGCCCTACTTCGCCGGCCCGAACGCGTCGGCAGCCAGCGTCGGGTTGACCTCGATGCGCGTCACGGTGACCTTCTGCGCCGTGGTGCCGCCGAGCATCGAACGCCGGGCGTACGGCACGGTGAGGCCGCCCGGGGCGGCACGGTAGTCGTCGAACTCGGTGAGCACGTCGGCCGGTGCCCCGGTCGGGCCCGTGCCGCGCGCGAGGAGACTGCGCAGCTGACCGGTCTTCGGATCGATGCCGAGCGTCACCGTGTCGCCGTCGACCTCGACCCGGACGATCGTGACCGGAGTCTCGCCGACCTTGCCGTCGCCGGCCGCGACGGCCGTGAAGCCGGGCTGACTGCGGCGCTGCACGAGGAAGATCGGCGACCGCTGCACCTGCTTCAGCATCTGCGTGCGCTGCGCCTCCGGCAACGGCATCGATCCCTGCGGCCCGCCCTGCACCGTCCCGGACGCGCCGCTGATCAGCATGGTCATCGCCCCCATCGGTGTCACCAGTTCCTGACGGAGCCGATCGGGCGGCGCCACCACCATCACGGACTGCAACTCGATGTCCCCCTGTGGGGTCGTGGCCGCCACCGTGGTCTCCTCGCGGTACGCCTTCACCGCGTCGACGGCTGCCGCGCCCCCCATCGTGGCGACGAGCTGTCCGATCAACGCGCGTCCCGCCTCCGCCGCCGCTGGCGTGACCGCGCCCGCGGGTGTGGCGGGTGCCGCCGAGGGCGGCTCCGGGATCGAGATGTCGAGCGTCTTCACCGCGCCGAACGTGCCGAGCGGTTTGTCGCGTCCCTCGGTCGGGCCGACCACCAGGATGGCGAACTGCTCGGGCTTGATGTACTGCCGCGCGACGCGGGCGGTGTCGGCGGGTGTGACCTTCTCGATGCCGACGCGATACCGCTCGAGCCAGTCGGTCGGCAGGCCGTAGTACTCGTAGGTGACCTGCTGGCCGAGGACCTGCTCGGTGGTCGCCGAGTTGAAGATGAACGAGTTGAGGATCGACTGCTTGGCGCGCGTGATCTCCTCGGCCGTCGGGGGCTCGCCGATGATCCGTCGCGCCTCGCCGATCAGCGTCTCGATCGTCTCGGCGGTCGTGGCGGTCTTGGTGCTCGTGCTCATCGAGAACGGCGCCACGCGGGTGTAGCTGCTGCCGACGGCGCCGCCAACGGAATAGGCCAGGCCCTTCTTGGTCCGCACGGTGGAGAAGAGCCGCGAGGTGAAGCTCCCGCTCAGGACCTCGTTGAGCACCTGGACGGCGTAGTAGTCTGGGTCCGTGCTCTTGAGCGTGCTCATGTGGCCGATGCGGATCGACGACTGCGCGACGTCGCTCTTCACCGCCTCGTACACGCCGGCCGTCGACGTGGGCCGTGGATTCGGAAAGGTGATGGCCTGCTTCGGGCCACGCGGCCAGGTGCCGAACACCCTGGTCACCGCTGCCACGGCTTCGCTCGTCGTGATGTCACCGTGGACCGCCAGGATCGTCTGGTCGGGATGGAAATACCTGGCGTGCCAGGCGACCAGATCGTCGCGGGTGAGGCCCTGAAGGGTCGCGTACGTGACCTGCCGGGCAAAGGGCGTATCGCCGCCGTACATCAGCTCGCGGAACTCGCGGCTGGCGATCGAGTTCGGGTCATCGTTCTGCCGCGCGATGCCGGATTCGATGCTGCGCCGGGCCACGTCGAGACGCGCCGGGTCGAAGCGGGGCTGGCGCAGCACGTCGGAGAAGACCTGCAGCACCTCGGCGAAGTCCTGCTTCAGCACGCTCATGCCCGCCGACGCCGAGTCGTCGCCGATGCCGGTCTCGATCGAGGCCGCGCGGCCTTCGAGATACCGGTCGAGGGCGTCAGGCGTCAGCGCCTGCGTCCCGCCGGCCCGCATCTGCGATCCCGTCAGACTCGCCACCCCGACCTTGTCGGCCGGTTCGAGCAGCGACCCGGTGCGGATGCGTGCCGACACGCTGACGAGCGGCAACTCGTGATCCTCGATCACCAGCACGACCAGGCCGTTGGGCAGGACCGTCCGCGTCGGCTTGGGCAGCGAGAACGCCGGCAGCGCCGGATACTTCAACTGATCGACGGTGGCGACCTGCGCCTCGGCTGGCGTCGGCACCAGACACGCCAGGACGAGCGTCGACCACGCGAGCCCCACGGATACGCGGCTCATCGCGTTCCTCCCGCGGCAGGCGCCGCCTCGTTCTCCAGCCGGGCGACCGTGCGGTTGCTGGCCTTGAACACGTCGGCAGCCACCCGTCGGATGTCGGCCTTGGTCACCGCATCGGTCCGTTCGATGTAGGTGAAGATGTCGCGCCAGCTGCCCGTCAGCGTGTGATACGTCACCAGTTGCTCGGCGAGGCCGCTGTTGCTGTCGAGGGACCGGATGAGATCGGCCTTGGCGCGCGTCTTGAACCGCGCCAGCTCCTCATCGGTCACATCCTCGCTGGACATCCGGGCCAGCTCCGCATGCAGCGCCTCGGCGACCTTGTCGTTGCTCACCCCGCGCGCCGGCACGGCGAGGGCCACGAACAGGTGCGGGTACTTCACCCCGGGCAGACCGCCGCCGACCTGCGCCTGCACCGCCACCTTCTGCTTCTCGACCAGCGACGTGTAGAGACGCGAGGTTCGACCGCGGCCGAGGATCTCCGCGATGGCGTCGTACACCGCATCGTCGGGATGCAGGGCCGACGGCTTGTGGTAGCCCTCGATGTAAATCGGCTGCGCCTTCTCCCGCAGCGTGATCGAGAGCTCGGCGGCCTGAGGCGGTTCGAGCGTGCGCAGCGGCGGCGGCTTCTCGCCCTTCGGCAAGCGCCCGAAGTACTTGTCGATGATCGGGATGATCTCGGCGGCCTTCACGTTGCCGACGATGGCGGTCACCATGTTGGCGGGCACGTAGTAGGTGCGGAAGAACGCCTCGGCATCGGTCATGGTGAACCGCTGCAGGTCGCTCATGTACCCGACCGTCGGCTGCTTGTAGGGATGGGCGAGGAACGCGGTCGCGAGCATGCGTTCGATGAGCTTGCCGATAGGCTGACTCTCCGTCCGCTGCCGACGCTCTTCCATCACCACGTCGCGCTCCTTGTAGAACTCGCGGAACACGGGGTGCAGGAAGCGCTCGGACTCGAGGTACGCGAACAGCTCGAACTTGTTGCTGGGCAGCGAGTAGTAGTACGTCGTCGCCTCGGCGCTGGTGCCGGCGTTGAGACCGACGCCGCCTTCGCGCGACACCGCCTCGTCGAAGGCATTGGGCACGACGAACTCCAGCGCCGCCGCTTCCTTCGTCTTGAACACCTTCAGGAGGCGGTCCACCTCCGCCTGGTCGGGCTTGACGACGGCGCGGGCGCGCTCGTAGGCCTGGTAGGCCGCTTCGAGCTCGTCGAGGGCGACCTTCTCCTTCGCGAAGTCCTTGGTCCCGAGCCGCGGCGTGCCCTTGAACGCCATGTGCTCGAACATGTGCGCCAGTCCGGTGATCCCCGGCACTTCCTGCGCCGACCCGACGTCGACGCGCGTGGCGAACGAAAACACCGGCGCTCCGGCCCGCTCGAGGATCAGGAACGTATACCCGTTCGGCAAGGTGTGCACCGTGAGGCGCTTCTCGAACGACGCCAGGTCCTGGGCCGACACCGACCCCACCCCGACCATCACCGAGGCCACCACGGCGGCGCAGACCCCACGCCACCCACGCAGGCTCAACTGCATCTCGACTCTCCCATCGAAGGACCGGGACGGTCCCGGCCCTATTATGACGGTCGACCCCGCGCTTCCGGCTCCCGGCGCATGCGGTTCCCCTCCGGCCAGCGTTAACCCCCTGCAGGGGCAGCCGTCGCCCCGTCGTTGCGCATGACCGAGCTGCCCTCCCACATCAGCCACTACGAGATCGTCCGCGTCCTCGGGCAGGGCGGCATGGGTACGGTCTACCTCGCGGTCGATCCCGCGCTCCGCCGCCAGGTCGCCCTGAAGGTCCTGCGGGCCGACTCGGCCGACCAGCGCGAGCGCTTCCGCCGCGAAGCCCGTATCGTCGCGCGGCTGCAGCACCCCAACATCGTCGCCATCTATGCCGTCGGCGAGCACGAGCACGCGCTGTTCATCGCCATGGAGCACATCGATGGCGAGCCCCTGTCCGACGCCATTCGCCGCCGGGCGGCGTGGGGCCTGCACCGCAAGCTGCAGATGGCCGCCGACCTCTGCGCCGGACTCGCCTTCGCCCATCGCAACGGCGTCATCCACCGCGACGTCAAGCCGTCGAACCTGATGGTGGCCAACGGCACCGGCACCCTCCGGTTGCTCGACTTCGGCATCGCCCGCGGCGCCGACCCTGGCGCCACCCTGGGCCTGACGATGCACGGCAACATCGTCGGGACGTTGAACTACATGTCGCCGGAGCAGATTACGGGACAGGCGCTCGACCACCGCAGTGACATCTTCGCGGTCGGCCTGGTGCTGTACGAGCTGCTCGCCTACCGGCAGGCGTTCCCCGGCGACAACCTCGCGACGCTCACCTACCGAATCGTCCATGGCGGGGCCGACCCCCTGCAGCAGGTGCAGCCGGATCTCGACCCCGAGCTCTGCGCCGTCGTCGACCGGGCCATGGCGCGCGCGCCGGATGACCGCTACCCGCATCTGGAGGCGATGCGGACCGACCTGCTCCGGGTCGCGGCACGCCTCAGTCCGGAGGCGGCGGCCGGGCTGACCCCATCGGGTGCCGCTGGCACGACACCCGCGTCGGGCCATCCGCTGATCTGGTCGCGGGCACTCGACCCCACCGTCGAGGCCAGCGGTCCAGCCACGCCTCACTCGACGGCCAGGGTGCCAGGCGGAGCAGCGGACGCCCCAGAGGAGCGCCACGTCCTCCGCCGGCCCCTCTCCCTCGCGGCCGGGGTGGGCAGTGCGATCGCGGCAGGTGTGCTCGCAGCCTGGGTGGGCGGTGGCCTCGAACGAGAGACACCACCACCCGAGCCGACACCGGCCCGCCCGGTGACGAGTGACGAGCGGCCGTTGCCTGCCTCACGGACTCGAGAGGCGCCGACCACGCCGCCGGTCGCGGACACGCGCGCGCGCCCCGAGCTCGTGACGGCCCCGACGCCGCGACCGTCCGGCACGGGGGACGCGCCGCCTGCAGAGGCTGCGCAGCAGGTGCCACGGGTGCCTCGGACGTCACCGCAGGCGGCAGCCGCATCCACGCCGCCGACCCTGGTCGTCCAGGGCCTGCCCCCATCGATCCTCGTCGAACCCGGCGCCTCGCCGGCGCCATCGGGGCTGACGGGCAGCCGCGAGCCCGGCCCGCCGCCCCCAGCGCCATCTGCGGCCGGCGGCGGCGCACCCTCGAGTCCTGCGCCAGGAGGGCCAGACGACGAGGC
>NZ_JALHPM010000280.1:0-5871 GCF_022842525.1 Luteitalea sp. | reverse complement strand
ACCCATGTCGTCAGGCCCGCCAACCGCGGCCCGCTCCCGCAAGCGCTTCAGCGCCGCCCGCCCGAACTGGACGCCGAACCACGCCGCCACCGCACCACCGACGATGGACGCGTCCACCTCGAGCCAGTGCGCCCCGGGGCGGCCCCACCACGCCAGCGCGACGAACGCCGCCAGACACGCGACCAACAGCAGGACCCAGACGAGCAGAGCACGGACGACAGGAGACATGCGCCTGAGGGTACGCTCTCACTGCAGCCAGTCGAGCACGGCCTGGCGATCCCACGATTCGAGCAGCGCCCGGTTCGCCGTGCAGCCACTCGGCGACGTCGTCGAGGACCCAGTGTCGCGCCGATCCTCGTAGCAGCGCGTCGCCGACGTGATCAGCAGCAACTGCGGCGCGCTGCGCGGCAGCGCCGGGTCGAAGAACGCCGCATTCGGCCGCACGAGCGCGCGGCACCGGGCATTCGGCCCCGCTCTGAAGCGACCCTGCACCCGCGTCGCATCCGGGAGCCAGCACGCCGGCATCGTTCTCTCCTCGCCAGGCAGCGCGGCAATCACCACTTCGACGGCGGCTACTTCCCGTTCAGCCTCGCGCAGGCGGACCATGGTGCCGCTCGTTGGCGCGATCTCGTCGCGCGTCACCCGATCGCGGATGGCCTCGACCTCGGCCATCTGCTTCAGGTACTCCTCCGCATTCGGCATCGACGCGGCGTTCTTCCGGTACTCCGCCTCACGCTTCGCCTTCCGCACGGGGTCGACATGCTCGGCGCGCGACTGCTGCATCTTCTCGGCGACCTGCCTGGCTTCCGCCAGCGCACGCGTCGAGGCCTGCAACTGCACCTGCCACGCCTCGAGCAACGCGACCGGCGCCCAGATCGACGCATCCCGCTTCGTGATGACGACGATGTCGTCGAACAGCGGGAAGCCGGCGCGTTCGCCAGTGGCCGGCGGCTGCACGACGATGTCGAGGTCGAGCGGGTTCCACTCCGGCGGCCCCGGCTGACCGATCACGCGCGCGTCGAGCGTGTTGACGGCAAACAGCAGCAGCGCGGTCTCGCCGGTATCGGTACGCACGCGGGTCCCGTTGCGCATGTACTCGTAGATCGGGAACGCCCCGAAGTCGACGCCGCCGCCGATCGGCCGGCGACCGGCCGGTGCCTGACCCGATGCGGGACGGTCGTCGCCACGGAGGTGCCCCCACACCTCGACGCTGTAGCCCTTCGGTTCTGCCACCGCGGGCGTCCGTCGAAGCAGCTCTCGAAAGGCCACCAGGTGCGCTTCGAACGCCTTCAACTCCGCCGGGGTGGCGCGCGTCGACGCCCGCGCTCCGGACGACAGCGTCATCTTCCAGGGTTTCCAGGTGCCTGGGGCATCGGTCATGAACCAGGGCTGCGCCGCGAGCGTGAGGGCAGACACCGCGACGAGGACGACGACGACCAGCAGGAGGCGAGCAGCGTGCGGACGCATGAGGACCCGAATCTACCCCAGGCATCGCGTCACCGCGAGGAGCGGGTGGCACCACGTTGACACGCCACCCGCCGCCACGTAGTCTGGTTAACAATGTTAACCTGAACGTCGCCGTCGGCGATCCGGCAGCCCTGGAGATCACGATGCCCCTTCGATACGGCTCCCCCGCGCCCCTTGCCCGCGCCGTCCTGCACGCCAGTCTGGCGGCTGGCGTCGACAGGGACGTCGTCGGCATGCCTGCCGAGCGCTGGACGAAATGACGACCTCCCGTCTGGCTCAGAAGTACGGGCCATGGGCCGTGGTCACCGGCGCCAGCGACGGCATCGGCCGGGCCTTCGCCGTGCATCTGGCCGCCGATGGCCTGCACCTGGTGCTGGTGGCCAGGCGCGCGGACGTGCTCGAGGCCCTGGCCGCTGAACTCCGACAGACGCATGGCGTCGACTGTCGCGTCGTCGCCGTCGACCTGTCGCAGCCCGAGGCCACGCGGCACCTGGTGGAGGCCACCGCCGATCTGGACGTCGGTCTGCTGGTCGCGTCGGCGGGGTTCGGCACGTCAGGCCCGTTGCTCGACGCCGCGCTGGATGACGAGACCAACATGCTCGACGTCAACTGCCGGGCCGTCCTGTCGCAGGCCTGGCACTTCGGCTCGCGCTTCGTGCAGCGCCGGCGCGGTGGCGTGGTGTTCCTGAGTTCACTGCTGGCGTTCCACGGCACGCCGCGCGCTGCCAACTACGCCGCCACCAAGGCCTACATCCAGACGCTGGCCGAGGGACTGCGTGCGGAGTGGGCGCCCTTCGGGGTCGACGTCATCGCGTCGGCACCGGGTCCCATCGGCACCGGCTTCGCGCGGCGCGCCAGGATGCACATGGGGAAGACGCTGTCACCCGATGTGGTGGCGCGAGTCACCATGCACGCGCTCGGCCGCAGGACCACCGTGCGACCCGGCTGGCTGTCGAAGCTGCTCGGCTGGTCACTCGCGATGTTGCCGCGCTGGGGACAGGTCATGGTGATCGGCAAGGTGATGCGCGGCATGACGGCGCAGCCGGGCAAGCCGACCTCCAGATGACGTGACCACATCGGTGGTAGCCTTGTAGTCACATGGAAACTGTCGGGATCAGGGAGCTGAAGGCGAAGCTGAGTCACTACCTGCAGCGCGTGAGCCACGGCGCGACGCTGGTGGTGACCGATCGCGGCCGGGAGGTCGCCACGATCGCGCCCGTCAAGCCACCGGGCGACACGGCCTGGGCCTGGAAGATGGTGCAGGACGGGCGGGCGCACTGGAATGGCGGCAAGCCCACAGGGGCTCGAGCGCGTGTCCGCCTCGAGGGAGGCGCGACGGTGTCCGACGCCGTCATCGAGGATCGCAGGTGACGCTCTACCTGGATACGAGCAGCCTGTTGAAGCTGTACGTCGACGAACACGGCAGTCTGGACGTGGTGGACCTCGTCGAATCCTGCGATGTCGTGGCCACGCTCACGCTCACGTACACCGAGGCGAGGTCCGCCCTCGCCAGGCGTCGTCGCGAACGTCTGCTGTCTGTCCGCGGGCTCTCCGATGTCAGGCGGTTGCTGGATGTCGACTGGGCTGCACTCCTGCACATCGACGTCACCCGGGAGTTGTGTGCCGAAGCCGCCGACATGGCCGACCGCTATGGCCTGCGCGCCTACGACAGCCTGCACCTGGCGGCATTCGCACACATCGCTCGTCAGGCCGGGGTCGAGCACACGATTTTCTCCAGCGCGGACGCTGCACTCACTCGGGCGGCGAAGGCGCTGGCCCGGACGCTCTGACGTCCAGACTCCGAGGCACCCGCCTGGCAAGTCCGACGGCGACGCGTCAGGCGGGGTCACACATCAGGGAGCGACGACCGCGACACGTACGTCACGCGTCGTGGTGTTGCCGCTGAAGTCACGCACGACCACCCGCAGCACGTACGCGCCTGGCGCCAGGGCGGTCGTGTCCCACACGTCAGGGGTGGCCACGCCATCCCGGTATCTCGTCGTGACCACATACAGGAACTGCGTGCGGGCGGCGCCGTAGACCGGAATGCCGCTGCCGCTGGCGTAGACCTGCCGCGGCGCGTCCGAGTCGCGGCGCATGCGATCGAAGTGGAGCGTCTCGCGCGGCGTCTCGAAGCCTCTGGCTGGGACACCGGTGGCGTCGAGCACCTGGTAGCCCGCGCCGTAGAGGCCCAGCCGACGATGGGCGAGATTGCCGTCGGCCTGATCCCACGCGTCCACCACGATCCGCACGCGACCGCGCACCAGCACGGGCTCGACCGGAGGCAGCCGCGTCGGACGACGTGCGCGTCCGCGCCCTCGCGGTGGCCCGAGGCGATCGGGATTGAGCGGCTGCCAGGCCTCGTTGAACAGCCGCACGCCACCGGCGGC
This sequence comes from Luteitalea sp., assembly GCF_022842525.1. Classification (NCBI taxonomy): domain Bacteria; kingdom Pseudomonadati; phylum Acidobacteriota; class Vicinamibacteria; order Vicinamibacterales; family Vicinamibacteraceae; genus Luteitalea; species Luteitalea sp. The sequence goes on along the minus strand of NZ_JALHPM010000280.1, from coordinate 2,014 downwards.
GATCGTCGGCGCGATGCCGTCGCGGAACTGCACCAGCCGGAAGCGCAGCGGGTTGTGCTCCTCGCCGCTCCAGCCGACATTCAGATGGACGTGGTTGAAGGCGTTGACGCTGCCGACGACGTCGCCCGTGGAGAAGAAGGCGCCGCGTTTGGCGCGCATGCGGGTGAGCGTGCCCGTGGCGTCGTAGACGGGGGCGAAGCGGTGGAGGTCGATGTCTCCTGATGACGGCCCGTTCGGAGAACGGGCCCTACGCCCTACCGCTGACGGCCCGTTCGGAGAACGGGCCCTACGCCCTATCGCTGACGGCCCGTTCGGAGAACGGGCCCTACGCCCTACCGCTGACGGCCCGTTCGGAGAACGGGCCCTACCCACCTTGATGTGGATGTAGGCGAGGGGGCCGATGCGGATCGATTCGTTGAGCGTGCCGAACGATCCCGCAGCGATCGGGCTGGAGACGATGCCGTCGCGCACGGCGCGCACGAGCGTGCCCTGCGCCTCGCGGACGTCGAGTCCGGCATGCAGGCGCTCCTGGCCCGGCTCGCCCCGCGCCTCGCCGAAGGTGCCCGCCACCTCGTGCGGTCCGTCCAGCGGCGCGACCGGCCAGTACAGCGGCGTCCGCGCGAAGCCCTCGGCGTCGAAGCTCGGCGGCACACGCGGCGACGGTGGTGCGGGGAGGTGGACCTCGGACCACGGCCAGGATCGCGCCGGACGTCGTCCGACCGTCTCGATCGGTGTCGGTGCCACGAGGCGCACCATGGCGTTGCCCGCGTCGGCAACGAGAAGGTCGGGGGCGGTCTGACGGTGACGGCCCGCTCGGAGAGCGGGCCCTACCCGCAGGGCGAGGCCTGACGGACGACGGAAGCGGGCGTCGCTCGCGACACCGTCCGAGAATCCGCTGTCGCCGCCCGCGATCAGCCTGGGGTCGCCCTGCATCGGGAGCACGACCACCCCACCGCGCTCGTCCACCACGTAGAGATCGCCGGCCTGGTCCGAGGCCACCGCCATCGGGCGCTCGAACCCCACGAGCGGCGTGGCGATCGTGGTCACGTAGCCGTCGGGGCCGACGGCGCGCAGGAGTCCGTTCCCCGTGTCGGCCACGATCACCCGTCCGAGCGCGTCGACGGCGACGCCGCACGGCGTGTCGAAACGCGCATCCGGCCCGGCGCCGTCACGATAGGCTGCCGAGCTCGGCGCATCCGCAGCCCCGTCGTCGCCGCCAGCCAGCGTCCGGACCTCGCCATCGACGTCGATGACGCGAATGCGGTCGTTGTACGTGTCGGCGACGAGGATGCGGCCCGCGGCGTCGACGGCCACCCCCACCGGGGCGTTGAAGCGAGCGGAGGGACGCCTCGGCGAGGCGTCCCTCCCAAATCTTCCGGGTCCGTCCACGTAGCCCGGCACGCCATCGCCCGCAACGGTGCTCACCGTGCCATCCATCGCCACGCGGCGGATGGCGTGATTGCCCGTATCGGCGACGATCAGCGTGCCGTCGGTGGCCAGCGCCATTGCTGACGGCGTGGCGAACCGCGCCGCGGCCCCGACGCCATCGACGAACCCGCGGCCGCCACCCGCGAGGGTCGACACCACCCCGTCGGCGTCGATGCGACGAATGCGATGCGAACTGCCCGCGTCGCTCACGAACACGACATGGTCTGCCGAGACGGCGATGCCGAACGGCTCCGAGAAGCGCGCGGTGTCCCGCCGGCCGTCGAGCCACCCGTCGCGGCCGTCGCCCGCCAGCACGCTCGCGGCTCCCACATGGAGCGGCTCCGGGGCCACGGGCCGCGTCAGCACCCATGCCGCCGCCAGCGCGGCGACGAGGACGAGGGCCAGTGCGGCCCAGAGCGCACGAGTCAGACGCACATCACGATCGAAGCACGGAACAACAATTCAGAATTCAAAATTCAGCCTCTTCCGGGATCAGCGTGGGTAGAGGTCGAGCCCACCGCAGTGAAAGTAGATGGCGGTGGTGAAGTGTTGGGCGTTGCGGAAGCCGCCGGCCTTGCGCTTGATG
>NZ_JALHPM010000279.1:0-5876 GCF_022842525.1 Luteitalea sp. | reverse complement strand
TCATGCACGACCAGGGGTTCCGGTCGCTAGAAGACAATGACATGCGCCGCCGGCCCGTCGCCGAGCAGGAGCGGATTGGCGCAGAGCTGAAGCGCTTGGGGATGCGCATGGGGGTCTTCGTGCTCAATCCCGAGACCGCGTGGACCATGACATTCGCCGCAGGTGACCCCGCGTTCCGCGCCTCCTTCCTGAAAGACGTGGATGCGTCGATCGAAGTGGCGAAACGGGTGGGCGCGAAGTGGACCACGGTCGTCATGGGCACCGTGGCGCCTAAGCTGGAGCCGGAATACCAAACGGCCAACGCCGTGGAGATCCTGCGAGCTGCCGCCGAACGACTCGAACCGCATGGACTCGTCATGGTGCTCGAGCCGCTCAATCGACGCGACCATCCCAATCTCTTCCTCACCCGTATTCCGCAGGCCTACCAGATCTGCCGAGCGGTCAACTCCTCGGCATGCAAGATCTTGTTTGACATCTATCACCAGCAAATCACCGAAGGCAACCTGATTCCCAACTTCGATCAGGCATGGTCTGAGGTGGCCTACGTGCAGGTGGGAGACAATCCTGGTCGCAAAGAGCCGGGCACCGGTGAGATCAACTATGCCAATGTGTTCTCACACATCAAGCGGAAGGGTTTCACCGGCGTGGTGGGCATGGAGCATGGCAATGCGCGTCCCGGTGTCGATGGCGAAAAGGCGGTGATCGCAGCGTATCGAAGCGTCGATCCACGATAGCGCCGCCTGGTAGCCCGCCAGTGCCCGCGAGCGCCGACCCTCGTCCTCGATTGAGCCAGCCGAAGCTGGCGGCGATTCGGTCTGGCCCGCAGGTTTCTGTGAGCGACAACATCTATTAACAGGGCATGCAGGACCTCCTCCTCCCACAGTTGCAGCGTGCACTCGGCGAAGGCGTCACCATCGAGCGGGAACTCGGTGGCGGCGGCATGTCGCGCGTCTTCCTCGCTACCGAGGTTGCATTTCAGCGGCACATTGTCATCAAGGTGCTGGCCGCGGAGTTGACCGGTTCGATCAGCGCCGAGCGCTTCAAGCGGGAGATTCAAGTCGCAGCGCGCCTACAGCATCCCAACGTGGTTCCTTTGCTAGGGACGGGAGAGGCAGAGGGTGTTCCGTATTATACGATGCCCTATGTCGAGGGCGAGTCCCTTCGTCATCGGCTGACGCGGGAGCGTGAGCTCCCGATCGCCGATGGCATACGCCTGATCCGTGAGCTTGCTGAGGCGCTTGTTTGCGCGCACGACCAGGGGATCGTTCACCGCGACATCAAACCCGAGAATCTCCTGCTCTCCGGGGGCCACCTTCAGGTCACCGACTTCGGTATCGCCAAGGCACTCGGGGTCGCGAGTGCTGCCGGGACCAATGGGCTGACCTCCACTGGTGTTTCCATCGGCACGCTCGGATACATGGCGCCGGAGCAGGCAGTCGGTGACCCGGCTGCCGACCACCGGGTCGACATCTATGCGCTTGGGGTGGTGGCCTACGAGATTCTTGCAGGTCAGCGCCTCTTCGGTGATCGTCCGCCAGCGAGCCTGATGGCGGCGCACGCCATCGAGGTCCCCCGGCCCATCGCCGAGCTGCGGCCCAGCGTTCCGGTGTCGCTGGCCCAACTCGTCATGTCATGCCTGGCCAAGCGTCCGGCCGACCGACCACAGACGGCGCGGGAGTTGCTGGAAGCGCTCGACAGTTTGTCACTCCCTCGCGTGGGGACGGATGCTGGCTCGGTCGCCATCGCCCCGAGTCAGTCGGGGAGCACCTTGGCCGGGTACTTCATTCTGGTCGCCGCGTCCATTCTGCTGACGTGGCTGATGCAGAGGGTCGTTGGGCTACCCGAGTGGGTGCTCCCGGCGGTGGCCGGGGCCGCGTTCATCGTGACGCCTGTGGTCAGTGTCTGGCAGCGTCGGCGCCAGAACACGCTGAACGCCTCCGTACCTTCTGCAGAACGCGCCCGCGTCGCATGGCGAAGCGGCCTTCGCGCAGGCGGGCTTGCCGTGGGCGCCATCGGACTAGCCACCGCACTGTACGTTGGTTCGCGCTTGTCCGGTGTAGGCCCGGCAGCGACGCTGCTCTCCTCGGGAGCGTTGCGCGAATCTGACCGCTTGTTGGTCACTGACCTTGACGCTCCACCCGCGGACTCGACCGCCGCGCGCGCGCTTACCGAGGCGCTCCGGGTCGACCTCGCCGATTCCCGAATCGTCGGAGTCACCTCACGTGCGGACATCGATCGCACGTTGGAGCAGATGCAGCTTCCGGTGACGACTCGACTCACGGGTGACGTCGCTCGCGACCTGGCCTCACGGCGAGGGATTGCGGCTGTGGTCTCGGGGGCCATCACGCCGGTGGGGAGTGGGTATCTCATCGGCGTCCAACTGCGGACCGCTTCCGGGGAGGAACTCGCAGCACTCACCGAACCTGTCACTTCGGCCGACGATCTCGTTGATGGCATTGGTCGTGTCGCACGAGCCCTCCGTGCGCGGATCGGCGAGTCCTTGAAGTCCCTGGGGGCGGCGCGGCCACTGGAAGCGGTCACAACCAGGTCACTGCGCGCCTTGGAGCTTTACACTCGCGCGCAAGACCTTGTCCGTGCGGGCCGCGTGGACCAGAGCCCGGAGACGATTCGCCTCCTTCGAGAGGCGGTGCGCGCCGACTCGACCTTCGTGATGGCGCAGCGACGCCTCGGCATTGCACTCCGTAACACGGGGCGATTCACCGAGGCCCTGGCCGCTCTTCGTGCCGCTGAGCGCCACACCGACCGCGCGTCTGCCGTCGAGCGCCTCACGACCGAGGCAACACTCGCCGAGGTCCTCCACGATTACCCGGCGTCGACCGCAGCGGCCGAACGGGTCTTGCAGTTGGACCCGGACAACGAGTGGGTCTACGGTGAGTTGTACCGGAACTACAACATGCTGGGTCGTGCCACCGAGGCGGAATCGATGGCTGTCCGGTCAGCACGACGCTTCGGCAATCGCTTCGGTGCATCAAACGCACTGCTGTTTCAGGGTCGCGCAACCGAGGTCGTGGAGTGGGCCAGGCGGGACATCAGCACCCTGCAGCAAGGCGATTCTGTCGACAGGCGGCGCCGCCAGTCTGATCTCGGTCGCGCGTGGCACAGCGTCGGAGCGCTTGACTCAGCGGATCGATACCTCGCCACATCAGGTTCCACGATCAACCTGTTCCGCACGCGGGCGATGCGGGGACGGCTTGGTGACGCGTGGATGGCGATTGGCGGACGCGCCCAGGTAGCAGCGAGCGACAACGCCGCGTATGGTGCCGTCGCCGAGGCCCTGGCGACCAACAGCCCCATTGCGCCAGCCGCGGCGGCGCAGTGGGCCAGGGATTCGAGCTGGGTGAGCCAGGGGCCGGATCGCAGTATCTGGCCCATCATGGCGCTGGCCCTCTCAGGGGCTGGCGACGCGGCTGACACGGCACTCCGTGCGCTGATCAAAACGACTACCCCGGACGTACGCATCGCCCGCCGGCATCAGCTGGAGATGGCGAGCGGAGTCGTCGCACTCGCACGCAGGCGACCAACCGAGGCGATACCCTACTTTCAGCGGGGAGAACAGTACGCGCTGCACGGCTTTTACGACCACTGCAAAGTGTGCAGCCTCCCGTGGCTGGCGCGCGCCTACGATGCGGCCAACCTTCCGGACTCGGCGATTGCCGTTGGCGAACGTTTCCTCGCAACGCCCGATGCTTTTCGGATGGCCGCAGACGGCGCGTGGCGGGCAAACACGTTGCGGCGACTTGGTGATTTGTACGCTGCTCGCGGGGACACGGCGAAGGCCGTGGCGCGGTACGGCGCCTTTCTCGACTTGTGGGACAAGGCAGATGCCGAGCTGCAGCCGCAAGTTGCTGAGGTACGACGAGCGACGCGTGCGCTTGGTGCCGATGCGGCGCGGCCACGAAGCGTTCGCCCCTGATCGCGGGCCCAACGCGTCAGCCGTACCAGCTTGGCCGCGAACGCGGCCAGCGACTTAGCCCCAAACGCGCCGAGGAAGAACAACACGTTTTCCGGCTTCCCGTCGGCGGCGACCGCGGCGCCCAAGGTGGCCGCAAGCACTCGGGGCGGTGCGTGGTGGCTGAGGCAGTCGCTGAGGCGTATGTTCCCGCCGACTCCCTACCCCTGGTGAGCTCGTGGACATCCTGGCGCAACTGAACGAAGTACTCGCCGATCGTTACGAGGTCCTGCGTGAGGTCGGTGCCGGGGGGATGGCGACCGTCTACCTCGCGCGCGACGTCAAACACGGCCGGCAGGTCGCGCTCAAGGTGCTCAAGCCCGAGTTGGGCGCGGTCCTCGGCGTCGAGCGCTTTCTCGCCGAGATCAGGGTCACAGCGAACCTGCAGCACCCGAACCTCCTGCCGCTGTTCGACAGTGGCGAGGCCCACGGGTTGCTGTTCTACGTGATGCCTTTTGTGGAGGGTGAGACGCTGCGCGCGCGGCTCGACCGCGAGAAGCAGCTCCCCATGGAAGAGGCGGTGCGTATCACGGTAGCCATTGCCGGGGCGTTGGAGTACGCGCATGGCCACAACGTCATTCATCGCGACCTCAAGCCGGAGAACATCCTGCTGCAGGCCGGACAGCCGGTGATTGCCGATTTCGGCATCGCGCTGGCAGTGAGCAATGCCGGCGGCGCGCGGGTAACGCAGACGGGGCTCTCGCTCGGCACGCCGCAGTACATGAGTCCCGAGCAGGCGACCGGCGACCGGAACGTGGACGGCCGCACCGACATCTACTCGTTAGGTGCGATGACCTACGAGATGATCACCGGGGAGCTGCCGCATGCGGGATCGACGGCGCAGGCGATCATCGCGCGGCTGATGACGGAGGAGGTGCGCCCCCTTTCGGTGCTTCGGCGCTCCGTGCCGCCGCAGATCGACGCCGCGGTGCGGAAAGCGCTCGAGAAGCTGCCGGCGGACCGCTACGAGAGCGCCAAAGCGTACGCCGCCGCGCTCACGGACAGCAGACCGATGACTACGGCTGCCGTGCCGAACGCGCCGACGGTGCCGAGCCGCCGCCGATCGCCACTCACGATGGCCCTCGGTGGAGCGCTCGCGGTCACGATGGCTCTATTGGCCTGGGCCCTAACGAGGTCTGCGCCGGCGTCGCGCACCAACGGGGTCACCCGATTTTCGATGCGGGTGGGAGAGACGGAGCAGCGCTACCTTGGGAACAGCGGTGAGACAGTCTATGGCGTTCCTGTCATCCCCGCGTTGGCCCTGTCACCGAATGCGGCGTTGTTGGCCTACGCCGCGTGGACGCCTTCGGGTGACAGCACGGTGTCGAGTCTCTTCATCCGGCGCTTTGACGAGGAACGGGCCACGGCCATTCCCGGCACGGAGGGGGCGGCCGGACCCTTCTTCTCTCCTGACGGGGAGTGGGTCGGATTCTCTGCCAACGGTTTCCTGAAGCGGGTGCGCGTGACGGGCGGCGCGCCTGAAGTCATCGCGTCACATCCCGTGGTCTCCTCCGCATCCTGGGGTGACGACGGGAGCATTCTCTACGTCGCTTATCTCGTGCAAGCGCCGGGGCTCTACCGTGTGCCATCGACCGGTGGAACGCCGCAGCTGGTGCTTCCGCGAGATACGACCCTGGTAAACGGAGCACTGGTCCACGCCCAGATGCTGCCCGGCAGCCGCGTCGCCCTGCTTGGCTTCACGACGATTGATCCCGGCCGTAGCCGCATTGCGAAGCTGGATCTTACGTCGGGAGCGCTGACACCCCTGCTGACCAACGCGCAGCATCCGGTTTATGCCGCGTCCGGGCACTTGCTGTTCATGCGCAACGGGACGCTGATGGCGGTCGCATTCGACCCCGATCGCGCGGTGGTTCGTGGCGAGCCGGTCGCCGCGCTGAACGAAGTC
>NZ_JALHPM010000278.1:0-5947 GCF_022842525.1 Luteitalea sp. | reverse complement strand
ACTCGGCCCCCAGCGCGCCGGCCGGCCGCAGCGCCGCGACGTCGTCAGCCACGACGACCGTGCCCGCGGGGAGCGCGCGGCGGGCATACAGGCCGCGCCGACTGGGGATGATGTTGGGCCGCTCCGCCTCGGCAGGCACCCGCTTGCCGTCGCCCATCGCCTCGTGCGCACGCGCCAGGCGGCGCACGATGTCCTCCAGTTGGTCGGGCGTCGACGACACCGGCTCGTCGATGGCCCCGGTGCCTGGCAGGCAGACGTGGCGCTCGTACAGCGTGGCGCCCTGCGCGTAGGCCAGCAGCGCGGCATCGGCGCCCATGCCGTGATCCGACAGGCCCGTCGGCAGCTTGTACTCGCGCGCGAGCGTGGCCACCGCACGGAGGTTCTGCGCGGCGTCCGGGGTCGGGTAGGCCGACACGCAGTGCAGCAGCGACAGCGACCGCGCCCCGGCCCCGACCGCCCAATCCACCGCGTTCCAGACGTCGCTCTCGGTGCTCATCCCCGTCGAGAGCATGACGGGTAACCCCGTGCGCGCGACCTGTTCGATCAGCAGCACGTGCGTCAGGTCGCCGCTGGCCACCTTGAACGCATCGATGCCGAGTCCCTGCAGCAGCGTGACCGCGTCGCTGTCGAAGGCGGTGGCGATGGTCACCAGACCGCGGGCGCGGGCCTGCGCCAGCAGGGTGGCGTACGCCTCGGGCTGCAATTCGAACTGCGCGAAGAAGTCACGCAACGACGCCGCGCGCACGTGGGCCGGCGCCGGGGCGTCGGCCACCAGCAACTCGCGCGCATCGAAGACCTGCAGCTTGACGGCCCAGGCCCCCGCGTCCGCGCACGCGTCCACCAGCCGCCGCGCGAGGTCGATGTCCCCGTTGTGGTTCAAGCCGATCTCGGCCACCACCCGCATCGGCCCGCCGGGGGCGATGGAGTGCCCGGCGATCTCAGCAGGGAGCGGCATGGCGTGTCTCCAGCACGTGCGCGACCCGAGCCGGCACCGCCTCGAGACCGACGACGACGACGGCGGTCGCGTCGGCCGGCGGATCGATCCGACGATGCACCACGTGAATCGGGTGGAGGCCGGCGGCGGCCGCTCCGGCGATGTCCTTCTCGGGATGGTCGCCGACGAAGACCGCCCGCGCCGCCTCGACGCCGAGGCGGCCGAGCACGGCGGTGAAGCACACGCGCGCCGGCTTGCCGTCGGGCGCGTGCTCCTGCGCGTAGACCACCGCATCGACGAAGGGCTCGAGCTGCAGGGCGGCCACCTTGGCCCGCTGCGTCGCCGGCAGGCCGTTGGTCAGCACACCCAACCGGTGCCCACTGGCGCGCAGTCCGACCAGCAGGTCGCGTGAACGACGCGGCAACCGCAACCGCGGTCGGTGAGTGCGCAGGATCTCCACCAGGCGCGGCACATCGCCACTCGGGAGGGCGAAGGCCCGGCACAGGGCCTGGAAGAGTCCTTCCCGCCCATGGTCCCGGAACCGGCGCACCAGAAAGCGGAAGATCACCCGCGCCGGCATGCCGGTCTCGGCGGCGATCGCCTGTGACACGGCCGCATAGCCGCTGAGCGCGAAGCGCCGCTCCGGATAGAGGGTGTCATCGAGGTCGAAGATGACGGCAGTCGGATCACCCACGGCGCGCCGCCTCCACAACGGCGGCAATCTCTCGTGCCACGCGCCGGGCGCCGCGGCCATCCACGGCACGCGGCCCCGCCTGCCTGACGTGGCGCCGCCCGGCAGCGTCGTCGGCGATCCGCTCGAAGCGGTCGCCGATCCGCCGCGCAAGGGCGCGCAGGGACGCCGAAGGACCGCCGGCGTCGACGGTCAGTCGGCGCGCCGCAAAGCCGCGAATCGTCGGGCGCTGCGCCGGCACCACCGGCACCGCCACCGTCGGGACACCTGCAGCCACGGCTTCGTACAGCGACACCCCGCCTCCCACGATCGCCACATCGACACGCGCGAGCCACGGCGCGAGTCCGTCGGGCGCCGCGACCATCGTCGGCGGCGCCACCCGATCGGCGCCTGCGTCGGCCGAGCCAGTGGCGAACACCATCAGTTTCGGCCGTCGGCGGATCAGTTCGGCCGCCACGGCGCGGGCCCAGGAGGCGCGCGGACCGCCGCCGAGCGAGATCAGCACCGTGGTGACGACACGGGCGACGCGGGCGCGCCGCGGAGGCCGGATGACGGCAAACGGGAGACCGCGCAGGGTGCGAGCCGCAGGCCAGCCAGCGGCGGGGCTCGTGACACTGCCATCGATGGCCAGCGTGGTGGCCAGTCGGCCGCGACCGAGGTCGTGCAGGCTCACCACCGGCACCCCGCGCCGACGGGCCGCCGCGAGCCACGCGCGCCCTGACGTGGCGTGGGGGTCGTCGAGCACCAGGACCGCCGGGCGTACCCGGTCGAGCACCGTGCCAGGGGCGCCCGCCGGGGCCCGGCGCAGACAGGTGGGGGCACCGCCACCGCGGACGCTGACGAGGGACGGGCGACGGAGCGACCGGGCGAGGACCTCCGCGCGCCGGAGGTGTCCGTGGCCGAGGCGGGGCCCGGCGGCGACCCGAAACAGCGCGTAAATCATGCGCGTCCGGACAGCAGCCGCGCGATCGTCTCGACGACGCGATCGGCATCGGCCAGGGGCATCCCGCTCCAGAACGGGAGCGACAGGGCATGGTCGCTGTGGTGCTCCGCGTTGGGGAACATGCCACGGGCGAGGGAGAACCGTTGCGCGTAGTAGGAGTGCAGATGCAGCGCGCGGAAGTGGACGCTCGTGCCGATGCCCTCGCGGCCGAGCGCTGCCTGGAGCGCATCCCGCGTCCAGCCGCACCGATCGGGCTCCACCATCACGGTGTAGAGGTGGCGCGCGTGCGTCCAGCCCGCCGGCATCGGCGCCGGGCGCCCCAGCGGCAGGGCCCGCAGCCCCGATTCGTACCGATCCCACAGGCGGGCGCGGTGGGCCTGCATCTCGGCGAGCCGCGCGAGCTGCGCCAGGCCGAGGGCCGCCTGCAGGTCCATCATGTTGTACTTGAAGCCGGCCATCACGACGTCGTACTGCGCCGGCGCCCCCGGTGCGTAGCGCGCCCACGCATCGCGCGAGAGGCCGTGCAGCGCCGCCACCCGCATCCAGTCGGCGTCGTCGGCCGACGCCGTGGTCACCATGCCGCCCTCGCCCGTGGCCAGGTTCTTGGTCGAGTAGAAGCTGAAGGCGGTGAAGTCGGCGATGGTGCCGATGCGCTGCCCGTCCACGCTGGCGTCGACGCAGTGCGCGGCGTCCTCGACGACGCGGAGGCCGTGGCCGTCGGCCAGGGCCCGGAACGCGAGCGGGTCGGCAGGCCGCCCCGCATGGTGGACCGGCAGCAGCACCCGCGTGCGCGGCGTGAGGGCCGCCGTCGCCGCGGCGATCGACAGCGTGCCGGTGTCCCGATCCACGTCGGCGAACACCGGGGTGGCGCCTGCGTGCAGGATCGCGTTGGCCGTGGCGCAGAACGTCAGCGGCGGCGTGACCACCTCGTCGCCCGGCGCCACGCCGCAGGCCAGCAGGGCCAGATGGAGACCGGCGGTGCAGGAGTTGAGGGCCACGGCCTCCGGCGCCCCCACGTGCTGGGCAAACGCTGCCTCGAACGCCTTCACGCGCGGCCCGGTGGTCAGCCAGCCCGAGGCCAGGACCTCGGCGACGGCCGACAACTCGGCCTCGCCCATGTCCGGGCGGGCAAGCGGAACGAAGGCGGGGCCAGTCTGGGCCCGGGGGCCGGTGGACATAGGTGCGACTCGGGGTCCTGCGGGGTCAGGCGCTCGGCACGGGCACCAGTGCCCGGACCTGGACCTGCCCTTCGGCCAACCGGACCTGCCAGGCCTCGAGGGCCGCGGTCAGGTCGTACTCCAGTGCGTCAGCCGCGGACACCCAGTCCCCGGCGCGAGCGCTCGTCTCGAGCACCTCGGCCACACGCTCGACGGCGGCCACATCGTCCCCCAACCAGTCGCCCCCTGCCAAGCCTGCGTGTCGCGCCCACATGTCGGCGGTGTGCACGAGCGCGGCGAGCAGGGCCAGGTTGTCGGCCAGGCCGGCCAGTGCCGGCTGGTGCTGGGCGGCATCGGGACGACGCAACTGGGACGCGACGTCACGCGCCTCGTCTCCGAGGGCCGGCAGGTAGCGCAGGGCGTCCTCCAGGGCGCAGGAGGCCAGGACGGCCACCGGCGTCGTCTCGAGGTCGATCTCGTCGACGTCGACGAGGCTGCGCGTCAGGATGTCGGGCTCCCGGAATGCCGGTTCGTCGACACCATTGATGCGGAGGGCCGTCACTATGCGCCCCCCCTGGCCGAGGACGGGTTCCACGGCGGAGAGCAGCGCATCGATGGTAATCGGCGCATTCACGGCCGGGATTAACGCGGAATCTACGCGAAGTGTGGGCATCAAGGTCTCCATACCGTGCTGGACAGGAGCAAACGCGGGGCCAGCTCGCGGCGACCACGGCAACCGGGCACGGAAGTTGGATTGTGTCGGGGTGGCAGATGAACGGGCGGTGTGCGGGGCGTGTGCGCCTACCGCGCTCAAGACCCGCACACGCTGGCCGATTCCCTTTGCGAGCCCCTTAAGGCTCCGCTCCCGGAGGAGTACATCATGGCGTCGTTCTCGGTTGTCACCAATGTGTCTGCGGTCAACGCGCAGGCCAATCTGTACCAGACCAACATCGGTCTGCGTCAGGCCCTCACCCGTGTGTCGAGCGGCTACCGCATCAACTACTCCGGCGACGATGCCGCCGGCCTGGCGGTCGCGAACCGGTATCGGTCGGACGTCGCGGTCCTGCAGCAGGGCGTGCGCAACGCCAACGACGGCCTGTCGGACCTGCAGATCAAGGACGGCGCGCTGGACAACATGTCCAAGCTGCTCGACCGTCTCGCCGTGCTGGCCACCCAGGCCGCCTCGGGCCAGACCACCGCGAACTCGCGCGCCACGCTGGACGCCGAGTTCCAGGACGTCCTCGGCGAGATCACGCGCGAATCCCGCGTAGCGCGTCTGGACGTCGCCGGAGCGACGCAGGGCTTCTCGGTCTTCGTGAGCAGCAACGGGACCGACGGCGTGGTCGCCGGGACGATCGGCGACGTGGACATCACGGCCCTCGGCCTCGCCGGCCAGTCGATTTCCAGCCAGGCGGGGGCCCAGATCGCGGTCTCGACCGTGACCACGGCCATCACCAACCTGGGCGTCGTGCAGGGCCAGGTCGGCCAGTTGCAAAACCGTCTGAGCTACGCGATCAGCCTGGCCCAGAGCCAGATCGTCAACACGAAGGGCGCCGAGAGCCGCATCCGCGACGCCAACGTCGCCGAAGAGTCGGCCAACCTGACGCGCTACTCCATCCTGAATCAGTCCGGTATCGCGGCGTTGGCCCAGGCCAACCAGTCCACGAGCGCCGTCTTGTCGCTGCTCCGAGGCTGACGTCCGAGAGGATCCCCTCCTCCGGGGAGGGCCCGTCGTCGTTGCCACGACGACGGGCCGCGCCCCCAGCCCCTGGCGACGCGGGTCGCGGCTCGCTCCCCTCCGCCCCGCCTTCTCCACCGCCCCGTCACGAGTGCCCCACGCCCCGCCCGCGGGCTAAAGGTCCGTCGGCGCCTGGCGATTACCTCCCTGTCGGGCACCACGGATGGTGCTCCCCGGTTCGCAAGGATGCGATCCGGAACGGTCAAGGAGGATCGTCATGGCAAGTTTCTCGGTCATCACCAACGTCGCCGCCAACAACGCGCAGGCCAACCTGTACTCGACCAACATCGGTCTGCGTACGGCCCTCACCCGCGTGTCGAGCGGCTTCCGCATCAACAACTCCGGTGATGACGCGGCCGGTCTCACGGTCGCCAACGGCTATCGCTCGACGGTGGCCGTCCTCAACCAGGGCGTCCGCAACGCCAACGACGGCCTCTCGGATCTCCAGATCAAGGACGGCGCGCTGGACAACGTGTCCAAGCTG
>NZ_JALHPM010000277.1:0-6001 GCF_022842525.1 Luteitalea sp. | reverse complement strand
GGCGGCTCCATAGGCAATCACCTCTGCACCGAGCACGATCAGGCGCAGAGCGAGTGACAGGGTCAACCAACCCCAGATCATCCAGGCGGCCGTCGTCACGACATAGGCAACTGCCTCGGGCGGCAGGTAAGAACCGTTCAGCGTGCTCGCGATGATGACTCTGTTGGGCAACTCGGCCGGCAGTCTCGGTGGGCCGGCCACGGCGAGCAGGGTCGTTCCCCCGATCGCCAACCCCACGACGAGCCCGAGTAGTCCAAGACGGTGGTGCCGGCGCTCATCACCGGCGAGTTGTGCAGAGACGTGCACGATCCTCTCCCGCGCGAGCTACCTGGACGTCAGGACTGGCTGGATCTCCTGTACGCGGTAGCTGCTCTCGTAGCTCCGACGGATCGGCGGCAGTGCCTGCACGGCGCCGCCGTTGATGCTGTACTCAGCGGTGAACTCGATCGTCAGGCCGACCGTGAATCCGGTCGGGGACCGAAGGGATGAGTGCTCGTAGGTGTGCTTCACGTCCGACGCTCGCGGATACGGCTTGCCAAGTGACGTCGTCACGAGCCTCGTCCCATCGCCGAAACTCCATTCGTAACGGCTTGGGCGAACCGTGACGACGATCGTCAGCGACGTTGGGCGGCGGAGCGGATCGTCGCGGGGTACATCGTCGATCGGTATGTCGTCGCCGATCTCAGCCGGGATGTTGATGCGCCGCGAGACTCCGAACGCGCGGCCATCGTATCCTTCGACCCAGAACCAGGTCGGTACGGCGACCAGGCCAAGGTCCGGGTTCATACGGACCTTCGCTGCCGGCAGCGGTATGTCTTCGAGGACATCGGCGACGAAGAGCCGCGGAGTGATGGCCGCGCGGCTCGCCGATGGCGGCAGCGTAACCGCCGGCAGCTCGATGAATGGCGGATCGGTGGGGAATAGCGCCGGCGGCGCCTCGGCAACAGGAGCCAGGTCGGCAGGCGAGTCGGGGACCGGCGCTTCGGCCGGCGCTGGCTCCGTGGAAGCAACTACAAGAGCTGACGGGTCGGTCGGAGGCGCTTCCTCCATCGGCGCTTCGACAGATGGTTCGTCGGCGACCGACCGGCTGAACAACGGCGCGGCGGACGCGGCTGGAGCGTCGGTCGCTACCACATCCTCCAACGGTATGTCTGTCGCTGTGGCCTCGTCGGTTGGTGCCTCCGCGGACGGGACATGGGGCACTGGCGGATCGGCCGTCGGCGGCGGCTCGGGCGCCGGGACCGGAGCCTCGGCCGTCAGTTCGGGAATTGGGGCGTCGGGAACGGCCACGGGTGGCGGCTGGCTGGGCCGCCGCTCCCGCTCCTGGTTTCGTTCAGATGAAGCTTCCCTGCCTTCCGTTTCCTGGCGGACGGAAATGCGGATTCGCACCCCGTCCGGCCGGGACTTCACTTCGTGCTTGATCTCTGTTTTGCTCCGTGGCGCCTTGTCGTCGGGCCGTTGGGACTCGCCGCGCGACTCCCCAAGCACCGTGGACACCCACAAGCAAAGAAGGGCGATCCCGGTGATGGCGCTAAGAAGGATCAGGCCAGGGCGTGGGGCGCTAGCTGTGGCGTTCACTGTCCACCACCTTCCAGATGCCGTCGATCTTCCTCAGCCGAAACGAGACCTTGACGACCTCCTCGGGCTCAGGTGCCCCAACCGGTTCCTTGGTCGCGGGATCCACCAGGTAGCTTCGGTTGAGGTACTCGTCGTACAGCTCAGCCTCTTCCGGGGACAGGCTCAGGAGCCCGACCTCGTGCTCCGCTTCGATCACGGCGGCCACGCCTCTGGCTTGGAGGTCGGCGATCTGCTCACGCTCGCGTTCGAGCGCCGGACCGTCCAGCACCTCGGGCAATCGACTGACGTCGACGTTGAAGGCGGCCTCGGCCCGAATCTCCCAGAACGTCGAGTAGGCGGCCTGGATCTCTTCAAGGAGCGCCAGGTCGATCTCGATGGCGTCTGTTCCGGTCTCTGGACTGGGCGCGGCAACAGGGTCAGCGTCGCCGAGTTCATCCTGAAGTGCCAGGCGCCCCAGGATGAATCCGAATCTTGTCTCCTGTGCATGCGCCGTGGTCGTCGCCTGGAGCCCGACCTTCGGCCGAAGGCGTTGATTCAGCACGGTCGCTCCCCCGAGCAGGAGCAGCACAGCGATAAGCAGTGCCAGCCCGATCGGCCAGTAGGAGCGACGTGTCGGCGCATGCTGTTCCTGTCGCGCGCCGAAGTCATCACTCAGCTCATGTACGGTCATCTTTCTCTCCACAGTTACGGCTCTCCCCGCTCGATTCCATGCCGTATCTCCGCGGTGGCGGCCGCCGTGACTCGGACTGTTCCTATGCCGATGAGGCGAAGGAAACTGGTCGGTGCATCGCGGCTGAGCCCAACCTGGACGCGGCTCGGTTCAACATCAATGCGGATGTCACGGCTTGCGTTCTGACCGACCGCGGACCTGGCGACCCGGCGGGCCGAGGGCTGGTCGAGCACGACGGTGCGCCCACGGCTCTCGCGGTACGCCCGCACGTCGATCTGCTGGGCTCCAGCCCGGGCCGCCGAATCGGCGACGTTCTGAAGCTCTCGTCGAGCGCTGAACACGAGCCCACCATCTGCCGCGAGGCCGACGATCGCGAGGAACAGCGGCAGCATGACCGCCATCCAGACGATCGCCTGACCGCGCTGAGCAGTCCACAGCAGGCCAGCCCTTCCGATCGATGCCTGTCGTTGTGGCCTCATCGATCGCGCTCACTTCGCCAGCGGCTTCGGTAAGCATCGATCCGCTCGACGTGTTCGCTAGAGATAGACACACGAGCCCAGCTCAGCAGCGGCAGATCTTCGAGCGACACGTCGCAGCGGACCGAGGCGCGGACCTCACCGCCTCGGCTGAACGCACCGGGCTCGACCCGCACTTCGAGCGGTCCGTCGTCAAGCCCGTAGCCGGCGGCCACCTCCCGACCGCGCGCGGCGCCGCGACCTCTGGCGTCGTCCGCCGTGTCCGCCAGCGCTGCGGTGCGCGCAGCCTCTCGGGCGACGGCGCCGACCGCCATCTGCCCGTGAGCCACTCGCCCGGCCGCCACGACGCCAAAGGCCAACGTCAGAAGCAGGGGTACGACCAGGGCAGTCTCGACCAGCGCCTGGCCCCTTCGGTGAGCCAGCCGAGACCGGGTCATGGCACGGATCCAACTAGCGACTCGGGCCGGCACGGAACCGCTCCTTGCTTAGAACCGACCGTGCCGCCAGTGGCAGCGTCGCGTCGGCCGCCCACGGGATGATCAGGCGCATTCGACCCTGTGCCTCCACGCTTATCGCGTCTGCCCCGTCCGTCCCGCTGACAGTGACGTCCTCGACGGACCGGCCCAGCCCGGCCCCCAGCAAGGCGCGGGCGTGACTGACTCCGTCAGCGAGTGATCGATCCTCGCTTGCCGCGACCCGAGCGCCGTCCTGCACCGCCCCGGTGACCACGTTCTGGGCGTGGGCAAACAGGGCGAACTGGACCAGCCCGATCGCCGTCAGGAGCAGAAGCGGGAAGGTGATCGCCGCTTCCACCATGCCCTGACCACGCTGCCAGGCGAAGCGCTCGACGGTCAGGCGAGCGAGGTTCATCCTCACCGCCCGCCCCCACCGAGTCCCGATAGTCGTCCAAGGATGTTCTGGAAGACGGTAGCGATTCCGCCACCGAGGGCCTGGACGGCGGCCATCGCCACAATCGCGATCAGCGCGGCGAGGATGGCGTACTCAACCATCGATTGGCCCGGCTGGCTTGCCGTAACGAATCGACTCATCCTCCTCATTCTTCGCAGTATTGCGTTCACGTAGAGCACGACGTACGGCGACAACATCTGAGGTCTCCTCTCCACGTTCTCCGGTTCCGCCGAGCAGCAGGCCGGGTGTGACGCCGACCTGCCTATCCGCCGAGGCGCATCAGCTCCACGGCGGCTGGGACCAGCAGCACGACGAACAGGACGGGCATGATGAACAGAGCCACCGGCAGGAGCATCCGGACGCTCGCCTTGCCGCCCTCTTCGACGATCCGAAGCCGCTTCCGCTCGCGGAGCGCTTCGGCTTGCGCAGTCAGCGTCTGAGTCAGCGGGATGCCCTGCTCATGCGCGGCCCGAAGCTGCGAGGCGAAGCTCGTCAACTCTGGTACGCCCACGCGTTCGGCCATCTCCTCGAGCGAGTCGATCAGTGGCTGACCCCGGAGCGTCATGTCACGCCGGGCATGTTGCAGTTCCCGCGCGACGGTGCCCGCGCCGTATCGGACCACCTGATCGAGGGCCTGTTCGATCGCCAGCCCGGCCGAGGTTGCGATCGTCAGCATGTCGAGGATTGTCGGCAGTTCCATCAGACACTCGGTCCGCCGAGCACCAAGTTGCCGGTCGAGCTGCCAGTCCGGCCCGAGGAATCCTACGGCTGCGCCGACAGCCCAGCTCCAGACCGGCCACGGGCCGAACGGATGAACTCCGAGCACGTTCATCAGCGGGAAGATGACGAGGCCGATCAGCGCAGCCGCGACCTTCTCACCGAAGAACTGTGACGGCTCGACACCGGGGCGAGCGATCCGCAGCTTCCGCTCGAGCTCGTTGCCACCGGCCAGTCCGAGCCGAGCGAGGACGAGCCGCGCCAGGCGTCCCAGGTCATCCAGAACTGGCCGGAGCAATGCCTCGAGCAGGCGCGTGTGGAAGAACGGCCGAACCTCGACCCGCCGCAGATCCATACCGATCCGTTCGTCGACGTCGAGGCGGCGAAGCTGTTCGACCAGGTCGGGCTTCGGGCGCCCGATCGGCTGTCCAGTCGCCAGTAGGTACGCGCCGAGTCCGAAGACCAGCCCCAGCACAAGTGGCGTTGGCCGGACCGCGGTGACATCGATTGGCATGGCGAAGGGTGTCATCGCAGCACCCTCCGCTCCGTGGGCAGGCGCGTCAGCCACCGCATGCCGGCGTAGCCCACGAAGATACTCAGGAGACACCCGGCCAGCAGCACCTGGCCCGACCAGTCATCGAAGATGCTCAGGTAGGTCGGGTTGACCTGGCGGATCGCGATCAGCACCACCAGCGGCACCGCCGCGACGATGCGCGCCGACAGGACATTTCTTGCCTGGAGCGCTCGCAGCTCCTCGTGAATCCGCAACTGAGCCCTTGTGGCGTGGGCGAGTCGATCGAGCACCTGGCTCACATTGCGACCGCCCAGCCGGTCATTCAGCAGGAGGCTCGTCGCGACGACGTCGAAGACCGGATCGGCGAGACGCTCCTGCATGGCGCCGATCGCCGACTCGAAGCCCATCAGGCGCATCTCACGGACGAGCGTCGTAAGCTCGGGCCGCAGCACTGCCGGTCCGCCCCGGGCGAGGCCAACCAGCGCTCCGGGCACCGACAGTCCGGTTCGGATCGCATCGCGAAGCTGTCCGATCGCGTCGACCATGGCGGCCTGCATCTCAGTTCGCCGACGCTCGTGGCGCTGAATGAAGTAGGCCAGCGGCGTGACGCCCCCCAGTCCGGCCGCAAGCAGGCTGACGACACCCCAGCCGAGGATCAGCTGGGACACTCCGCCCGCCACCATAGCGGCGGTCGTCGCGAGGAGCAGCATGTCTCGGGGCGAGGCCTCGCCAAAGCCAGCCCTCGCGAAACTGCTCTGCAGGGCTTCGGGCCACCACGCTCTGGCCGAGCGCGGACGCGGGGCGGTGAGTCCCTCGTACACGAGGTACACTCCGGCTCCAAACGTGATGGAGAGCAACAGCGGAATCATCTCGGGGACTCTCCTGCGCTGTTCACCCTAGAAGCGCCGGGCTACACGACGATTACACGGGAGTGTCTTGACAGCAACATGTGACGAATCTCAGCGAGATCAGTGCAATTCGCCTCACGTCGACGCCTCGACGGCGGGTGGCGGGGCATAGGCGACACCCCGCGCTGCGATCTTCTCCAGGCACCGGGGTCGAATGCCGGTCCAGGCCAGCCGATCTCGGGCCGGGTCGAGGCCCCAAATCTCATTGCCGGTCACGACATCCCCCTCC
>NZ_JALHPM010000276.1:0-6164 GCF_022842525.1 Luteitalea sp. | reverse complement strand
GGGCGGGCGCGGCGGGATGATGGGCGGGCCGCTGGGCGCGCTGCTCGGTGTGCATCCCGACCTGCCGTTGTCGGCGCTGAACCTGACCGACGCGCAGCGCGAGCAGGTGCGGACGATCATGCAGAGCCATCGCGACGAGGGTCAGGCGCTGGTGCAGAAGGCCCAGGCCTCGATGGAGGCGCTGCGCCAGGCCACCGACGCGACGGTGGACGAAGGCGCCGCGGCGCAGCAGGGCCAGGCCCTCGGCGCGGTGATTGCCGAAGCCGCCGTGTTGCGGGGCCGGGTGCGGGGCGAAGTGTTCGCCATCCTCACACCGGAACAGCAGGCCGAAGCCAACAAGATCGCGGCCGACCGCCAGCAGCGGATGCAGCAGTTCCGCCAGAAGGCAGGGCAGCGTCGGGCCCAGCGTCCGGCCAAGCAGCAGTAGGCGGGTCCGGGAACCGGGAACCGAGAGTCGGGAACCGGGAGTCGGGAGTCGGGAAGTGCAGGGGGCGGCGCGCTAGGCCTGGCGCGCCGCTCGCTGATGGCCTTTGCGAACCACCCACCAGATCAGGCCGGCCACGGTGACGGCCGCGGCCGCCATGGCCGCCAGGAACAGCGCCACCGTCAGCACCAGGATGCGCTGGACGCCGAAGCGGGCCTCGACCCGCAGCGGCTCGCCCGCGAGGCGGGCCTTCAGCGGTTGTTCCCACGACAGGATGTTGCCGCGCTCCACGAGCCGGCTCGGCGCGTTGTGGAACGTCACGCGGCTGGGCACGTGCAGCCGCACCGCCACCAGTTCCTGACCATCCCAGCCGACATCTTTGACGGCCGTGCCCTGTGACGCCCCGAGTTCCTGCACGTACTGCAGGCTGTCGTCGGCGCGGGTGAACGTGTAGCGCGCCCAGGCAAACGGCGCCATCTCGGGCAGGCGCCGGACGTCCGAGACGTTCAGCCGCACCTGCACGAAGCGCCGGCCGTCGCGCCGCCACGGCCGGCTGACGCGCGTGACCTCGATGCCGGTGGCCGTGTAGAGCTGGCGGACGCGGTCGCGGTCGACGGGCGCCGAGGGGTCCAGCGGCACGTCCAGGCCGTGCAACGCCGCCAGGGCCGCCAGCGACGAGTTGACGATCACGGTCGCCGACCCATCGAGACCGATGTAGATCTCCTCTTCGTATTCGTACTGCCGACCGAACGGGCGGGCACAGGACGCGAGGACGACGAGGGCGAGGGCCGCCAGCGCGAGTGCCCGGCGGGGATACGACGACATGGCGCACTAGTGTACCGCCTGGGACCACAGCGCAAGGGACAAGGGAAGAGGCGAAAAGTCACAAGGGCGGCAAGGGACAAGGGAAAGGCACGAAGCGACAAGGGAACTCCGGCGGCTAGAATCACCTGTGCCCGAACGTCCGATCCTGTTCCTCATCGACGGCAACAACCAGATGTACCGCGCGTATCACGCGATCCGCGGACTGACGGGGCCGGACGGCAAGTCCACCAACGCGGTGTACGGCTTCGTGACGATGCTGCGCAAGCTGATCGCCGACCACCAGCCGGCCTACATCGCCGCCGCGTTCGACCTCGCCGGGCCGACCTTCCGCGATGCCCTGCAGGCCGACTACAAGGCCAATCGCACCCCCATGCCGGCCGATCTCGTCGAGCAGGTGGCGCTCGTGCACGACGCCTGCGAGGCCATGGGCGTCCGCGTGCTGACCCATGGCGACTACGAGGCCGACGACGTCATCGCCACGCTGGCGACGCGCGCCATCGCCCACGGGCTGGACGCGGCCATCGTCACCGGCGACAAGGACTTCTTCCAGATGGTCGATGGCCACGTCCGCGTCTACAACCCGCGCGACGAGGGCACCTGGTACGACGGCACGGGCGTGCAGGAGAAGTTCGGCGTCCGGCCGGATCAGGTGGTCGACGTCCTCGCGCTCATGGGCGACGCCATCGACAACGTGAAGGGGGTGCCGGGCATCGGCGAGAAGGGCGCCCGGGAACTGATCGCGCAGCACGGGTCGCTCGATGCGCTGCTCGCCGCCGCCTCGACGCTGCCGCAGAAGCGCTACCGGGAGGCCCTGCTGGCACACGAAGCCGAGGCCAGGCTCAGCCGCGACATGGTGCGCCTGCACTGCGACGTGCCAGTCGTCGTCGAGATGGACGCGCTGCGCTACGTCGGGCCCGATCAGCGGCGCTGCTACGAGCTGTTCAGCCGTCTCGGCTTCAAGTCGCTGGTCACGGCCTTCGCGCCGACCGCCGCCGACGTCGTGCGCACGTTCAGCACCTGCGGCGACAGCGAGGACCTGCAGGAGCTCGCCGCGCACATCCGTCAGGCTGGCCAGTGTGCCGTGTACCTCGTCACCGACGGGTTGCCCGCCATGCAGGCCAATCTCGTCGGCATCGCCATCGGCACCGGCGACAGCCGCGCGGTCTACGTGCCGCTGGCCCACACGTCGCTCGACGCCTGCCCCAACCTGTCGGCACGGTCGGTCGGCGAGTTCATCGGCCCCCTGCTGGCCGACCCCGCCGTCGGCAAGACCGGGCACGACATGAAGGCGATGTCGCTCATCCTGGCCAGGCACGGCCTGACGCTGGATGGCATCCGAGACGACGTGATGCTGGCCAGCTACGTGCTGGATGCCTCGAGCGCGGCGCACGCGGTCGAGCCCCTGGCCCTCGAACGCCTCGGGTACAAGGCCATGGACAGCGAGTCGCTGCGGGGCAAGGGCGTCAAGGCCATCGCCGTCTCGCAGGTCGCGGTCGAGTCGATGACCACGTGGGCCTGCGAGCGGGCCGACCTGGCCATGCAGCTGACGGCCGATCTGCGCCCGTCGCTGGCGGCCGACGGACTCACGGGCATCTACGAGGAGTTCGAGCTGGCGCTGCTGCCCGCCCTGTGCGCCATCGAGCAGGCCGGCATCCACGTCGACACCGCGGTCCTCGCGGGGCTCTCGACGCGGATGGACGCCGAGCTCGAGTCGCGCTCGGCGCGCATCTTCGCGCTGGCGGGCTCGACATTCAACATCAACTCGCCCAAGCAGCTCGGCGAGATCCTCTTCGAGAAGATGCAGCTGCCGGTGCTCAAGCGCACCGGCAAGGAGCGGACCGCCTCGACAGCCGCCGAGGTGCTCGAGGAGCTCGCGCTGACGCACGACATCGCCCGCGAGATCCTCGACTGGCGCGCGATGATGAAGTTGAAGGGCACGTACGTCGACGCCCTGCCGCAGCTCGTGCACCCGAAGACCGGCCGCGTGCACACCACGTTCAACCAGGCCGTCGCGGCGACCGGTCGCCTGAGCAGCAGCGACCCCAACCTGCAGAACATCCCGATCCGCACGGAGCTGGGGCGCGAGATCCGCGGGGCCTTCATCGCCGAGCCGGGCCACGTGCTGATCTCGGCCGACTACTCGCAAATCGAACTCCGGGTCCTCGCCCACATGGCGCAGGAACAGAGCCTCATCGAGGCCTTCCGGCGGGGCGATGACATCCACGACCAGACGTCGGCACGGGTGTTCGGCGAGGACAGCGGGCTGAGCCCGCACGAGCTGCGCCGCCGGGCCAAGATCATCAACTACGCACTGCTCTACGGCAAGACGGCCTTCACGCTGGCCAAGGACATCGGCGTCACCCAGCAGGCCGCCCAGGCCTTCATCGATGCCTACTTCGCCGGCTATCCGTCAGTGCGGCAGTTCATCGACGAGACGATCGCCAGGGCGCGCGACACCGGGGTCGTGAGCACGCTGTTCGGCCGTCGTCGACGCGTGCCGGAGCTGACGAGCCGCAACGGGCAGATCCGCGCCGCCGCCGAGCGCGTGACGGTGAACCTGCCGATCCAGGGCACGGCCGCCGACATCCTGAAGCGGGCGATGATCGACCTGCATCGCGCGCAGGCGCGTGTGCCCGGCCTGCGCATGATCCTGACGGTGCACGACGAACTGGTGTTCGAGGTGCCCGAAGCCGCTGCTGACGACGCTGCCGCGCTCGTCAAGCACCACATGGAACATGCGGTGACGCTGGACGTGCCCCTCGATGTGGACGTCGGAGTGGGACGCACATGGAACGACGCCAAGGCCTGACGCCGCAGCGCTGAAGACGCAGGGAGTTGTCATGACCACTGGCACATTCGTTTCACGCGCGTTGTCTGTCGGCACGCTGCTCGCCCTGACGCTGGCCGGCCCCGTGGCCACGGCTCAACCCAGCCGGTTCCGCGCCTCCGCGGTCAAGGTGGACATCACGCCCTCGACCAGCAAGTGGCTGGCAGGCTATCCGCCGCGCCAGTCCAGTGGCGTTCACGACCGGATCTTCCACCGCGTCGTCGCCATGGACGATGGCAGGACGCAGTTCTTTCTCGCATCGACCGACCTCTGCCTGATCGCCCCCTCGGTCTATGACGAGTTCGCCGCGCAGTTGAAGAAGGAGACCGGCATCGACCCGGTCCAGGTCTGGTGGAGCGTCACGCACACGCACTCAGCCCCCGAAGTCGGGCCGCACGGGATGGCGAAGCTGATGATGCCGGAGCGCTATGGCCACCCGCCGGATGTCGAGTACACGGCGTTTGTGCAGCGGGCGCTCATCGATGCCATCAAGGACGCGCGGTCGAAGCTCGCGCCGGCGCGCCTTGCCTCGGGCACGGGCTATTCCGCGGCCAACATCAACCGGCGCGCCCGCGACCCCAAGGGCGTGATCTCGCTGGGCCTGAACCCCGATGGCCCGGTGGACAGACAGATCGGCCTCATCCGTCTCGAACGCCCCGAAGGCGCACCGATCGCCCTGATCGCCAACTACTCCATGCATGCCACCGCGCTCGGCCCGCAGAACACGTTGATCAGCGGCGATGCGGCGGGCACGGTGAGCGCCTACGTCGAAGAGCGGGTGGGCGCTCCGGTCCTCTTCATCAATGGCGCCGCCGGGGACCTCGCCCCCATCTACTCGGTCCAGCCCGATTTCCGCGCCGCGCACATCACCGAGTTCAACGTGCTGCTGGGCGACAGAATCCTTGCCGCCAACACTGCCATCCGCGCGTCCGGCGCGCCGGTGCGCCTGCGGCCGCTCCAGAAGATCGTCGAGACGCCGCGCCGCGAGGGATTCGGGTGGACCCCTGACATCGGCGACTACCTCGAGGCGCGCGAAGGCGAGGCCGGCCTCATCCGCCTGCCGGTCCGGGTGCTGATCGTCAATGACGACCTCGCGCTCTGGTCGGCCCCGGTCGAGCTCTTCTGCGAGATCTCGATGGGGATTCGCAGCCGTTCGCCGTTCGCCCAGACGTTCTACTTCGGCTACACCAACGGCTGGTTCGGCTACCTGGCCACGAAGAAGGCCTTCGCCGAGGGCGGATACGAGACACGGACCTCGCCCTTCACCGAGAGCGTCGAGGACGATCTCACCCAGGTGGTGAGCGCCTGTCTGCGGGGTCGCGGCAGGTGAGCCGCCGTCCGGCCTGAGCGGGCGCGGACGCGTCGGCCTCCCGGTGCGGATTACTGCGGCCAGCGGGTCTTGGCCTCGTCCCACTCGGCCGTGAAGCGGCCGGCGGCCGCGGCATCCGGCTCGTTGGCGAGTCGCTTGACGCGCTCGGGAATCAGCGCCTGGGTCACGAGGCGGTCGAGATCGGCGCGCAGCGCCACGCCCTTGTCCGGGGCCAGCACGGACCGGACCCAGCCAGCCAGCGCCAGATCCCAGGCCAGTTCGAGATCGCCGCTGGCCAGGGCCGACGCGGGGAGCCAGTAGGACGCGGCCGCCGAATCCGGGTAGCGCCCGAGATGCA
The DNA here is from genome assembly GCF_022842525.1 of Luteitalea sp. Lineage (NCBI taxonomy): Bacteria > Pseudomonadati > Acidobacteriota > Vicinamibacteria > Vicinamibacterales > Vicinamibacteraceae > Luteitalea > Luteitalea sp. The sequence goes on along the minus strand of NZ_JALHPM010000276.1, from coordinate 421 downwards.
GCCGGAGCCGGGCCGCGATGCCGTCGTAGATCGCCGTCCGCTCATCCGGCGGGCGGGTCTGCGCGTAGCGGTCCATCGCCGTCGCCCACCAGTCCACCACCTGCTCACGGGCCGGGGGGGCCAGCAGGCCCATCTGCTCGAGCACGGGCTCCAGCAGCGCCGCGGCCGAGCGGTAGTCGCCGTCGAGGTACAGCGCCTCCCCCAGCCCGACCACCAGATCCAGGCGGCTGCGGTCGGCCAGGCTGGTGGCGTCGACCCCACGCAGCGCCGCCCGCGCGGCGTCGAGGTCCCCGGCCACCCGGCTGGCGCGATGCCGCTCCAGCAGGGCCCGCCCGAGCAGCAACCCAGCCTCGTTCTTCGAGCCCGGCCGTGCCGCGGCGTCGCGCGCCGCCGGGGTGGCCGCGTCGGACTTCTCGGCGGG
>NZ_JALHPM010000275.1:0-6166 GCF_022842525.1 Luteitalea sp. | reverse complement strand
ACGGTCATGCGGCTCGTCCCCGGCATGAGCCCGTTCGCCGCCCAGGACGTCGAGCCTGCCGTGTCCGTCGGCAGTCAGAACGTTCGGACCCGCCTGCTTGGCGACATCGATCGCGTGCGACCCCATCTGACGGCAATCGAGGCGCGCCAGTGGCTCGAGGAGGCGCTGCCCGCCTGCGAGGCCTGGATGAACCGCCTGCAGGCGCTGTTCCCGGCGCGTTGAGGCTCGGCGGCAGGGACCGCGTGTTGCCGCTCACCGACAACTGATCACGTCGCTCCGCGACACACTGGCCAGACTGCAGGCTACGCCTGTCGCCCATATGGCCGCATTCGGAGCGCTGAGACTTAGGGCACGTCGTCAGTGCTGGGCGAGGAGAACCGCCCGGCTCTGGTCAGGCGTCTCTTGCGCGGTACGCACCAGCGCGAGTCTTTGCCGCGCGCGGCGTGGGTGATGGCGAGATGGCGAGGCTGGGGCCCTGCCTACTTGCGGAACATTTGGATGTCCCTCGTCGTGCTCCATGTTCCGTTCGCGTCTCGAATGACGGGACGGATCGCGATCACCTCGGCTGACGCCCGGTAGACCGGGGTATTGCGGAGCGCGTCCGTCACCTCCGGCCGACCGGCCGCGCGCCTCGTGGCAAGGATCGGGTCACCCGATCCTGCTTGATCGTTGGGTGCCCATCAGTCAGTGCGAAGCACCTCGGCCGGCTCGACACGGCCGGCCGCTCGGAGGGGGATCACGAGCGCCGCGATCGACACGATCAGAATTCCACCAACGGCGCCGAGGAGCGACGCCGGGTCGAGGGGTCCCACCCCGTACAACAGACCGCTCAACGCCCGGGCGACGCCCACGGCCATCGAGAGCCCGACGACGAGGCCACCGGCCACCAACCATGCGCTGTCGCGCATCACGAGCCGGCGAACGTGATGGGCCTCGGCGCCGAGAGCCATGCGCACGCCGAATTCGCGACGCCGCTGGCGCACGCTGGCCGCGACCACACCATACAGGCCGACCACCGCCAGCGCCACGCCGGTCGCGCCGAACACCGCCATCAACACCGTGTAGAACCGTGGCCGGGCCAGCGGCACCTCCACGAGTTGGTCGAAGGGACTCGGCGGCTTGATAGCCACGTTGGGATCGAGCGCCCGCACGCGAGCCCGGACCAGGTCCATCAGCTGGGCGGTTGGCATCGAGGTCCGCACCACCAGCTGCTCAGCACCGCCGATCATCTGAAACGCCGGCAGATACAGGGTCGAGCGTTCCGATCGCAGATCGCGATACCGGGTAGGCGCCGTGATGCCAACGACCGTGAGCCACCGGGCCTGCGAATCCGGTGGTCCCATCTTGAGTCGCTTGCCAATTGGATCGACGCCCGGCCAGACCCTGGCCGCGACGTCGGCGCTGACGATCGCAACGAGCGGCGCGGTGTCGTCGTCGGCGAGTGTGAAGGCCCGGCCCCGCAGCAGCGCGACTTGGAACGTCGAGAAGTAGCGTGGGTGAATCTCTTCGAGATTCAGCGGCGGGTTGGCCGTGGCTTCCGTGGACGATTGCCCTTCCGCCGTAAAGACGGGCACATCCCATCCGATGCCGGAGAAGGGCGTGACGTTTATGGGCGTGGCACCCATGACGCGGGGGTCGGCCTCGAGAGATTCAGCCAAGTCTGTGACGAGCTGCCGCAGCCGGACCCGGTCGCCGTAGGCGGGCTGCGGCACGTCGAGTGGGACCCAAACGAGCTGGTCGGTGGCCAGTCTGGTGGCTTCGGCCCGAAGCTCCCGAAAGCTGCTCACGAGCAGACCGGCACCCGCCAGCCCGACCACGGCCAGCGCCACCTGGGCGACGACCAGCACGCGTCGCCAACGCCCGGCGCTCGCCGCCGTCCCTCGCGAGGAGGCGCGGAGGCCGCCAGAGAGGTGCCTGCCCGCCGACGTGATGGCCGGCAGGAGTGCGGCGAGGACGGCTGACACCAAAGCCAGCACGACGCTGGCGCCTACGACTCGGGCATCCACGCGAATCGCCTCCGTGCGAGGCACGCCGTCGGGCACCCACCGCATCAGGACGGGGAGGAGCAACGCGGTCGCCACCAGGGCCACGGCGGATGCGGATCCCGCCAGCACTGCGCCCTCCGCCAGCACCTGTCGCATGAGGCGGGCGCGCCCGGCCCCCAGCGCCGCGCGCACGGCGAACTCGGAACGCCGAGCGTCGCCTCGCACCAGCAGCAAGCTCGACACGTTGGCACACGCGATCAGCAGCACCAGCCCCACCGCTGCGAGCAGCACCAGCGTCACGGGACGCACGTCCCCTACCACGAACTCTCTGTACGGCTGCACCTGGGGCACGAAGCCATCCCCGTCCCCGGTTGGCCGCAGAGCGTCGATGCCCGGCCCGAGTCTCTGCAGGTCATCAGCCACCTGTGCCGCGGTCACCTGCGGCCTGACGCGCGCCACCATGTCGAACTCGGTCGTGATACCCAGCCGCGCCGTCGGATTCGACGTGGTCGACAGCATGCCCGCAACGGTCGTCCACACCTCGACGCGGCGCGGGTGCTCCACGTCCCTCGGCATGACGCCGACGATGGTGAACGGCTGACCGCCGACCGAGACGCGTTGACCGAGCACCTCTCGCGCGCCGCCGAAACGGGCTTGCCAGAACGCGTGCGTCAGCACAAGGACGTTCTCGGCGCCCGCAACGTCGTCTGCAGGTTCGAGGGCTCGGCCCAGCAGCGGCTCGACGCCAAGCACGTCGAAGAACTCGCCGGTGACGCGCGAGGCGCGCACGTAGCTCATCTCCCCGCCAACGTCGAGCGGCCTGGTCGCCGGGTCGTGGTAGCCCACGCCGGCCACGCCGACCAGCGTGCGGCTCTCCGACCGCAGCAGATCGAGGTCCGCCGTCGTGAACGGCCAGCGTCTGGCACCGGCCTCAGGCCGGCCTCGCCAGCCCACGACGAGTTCCTGCTCTGCCCGCACGGGCAAGGGGCTCAGGAGCACACCGTTGACGAGTGTGACCATCGCGGTCGTGCCGGTCAGCCCGATCGCCAGCGTGAGAACGGCGGCCGCCGTGAATCCCGGGCTGCGCGCCAGAGTGCGCACCGCGTATCGCGCGTCCTGCACCAGCTCGCCCACGTAGTCTGCTCGCCGCATCCGACGCCTCCGGTCGTGACTGACCGCCACGCACTCGTGCCGCGCGGCGTCGTAGTTGCCGAACCGCTCGCGCGCGATCTGCAGCGCGCGCTCAGGGGTTTCCCCGCGTCCGATCAACTCCTGGACGCGCATGTCCAGATGGAACGAGAGCTCCTGCTCGACATCGCGCTCGGGGTCGAGGCCGAACACTCCGCGAAACCGTCGACGCTGGGCCATGAGCCTGTTCGCGCTACCTGACCGTTCGCGCTGACAGCGCCGCAGTCACCGCCGAGGAGTAACGGTGCCAGTTCGCCTTCTCCACGCGAAGCTGTGCCCGGCCAGAAGCCGTGAGCGTGTAGTACTTGGCCTGGCGGTTGTTGTCGGAGATCCCCCAGGTCGCAGCCACCCAACCGCGTGCCTCGAGCCGATGCAGGGCCGGATATAGCGACCCTTCTCCGACGGCCAGCACGTCATCGGTGGACCGCTCGATCCGACGCGCGATGTCGTAGCCGTGCGCGCGACCATGGCTGAGCGCCTGAAGGATGAGCAGGTCGAGGGTTCCGCGCAGGATATCCGGGGCGGCCGTGTTCTCAGGTGCTCCCATTGGGTTTCGAGGGAAGACTAATCCCTCGTTCCATCGAAACGCAAGGGGCCTTAAGGACGTGGGCCGTCGGTCAGGAACTGTCGCATGACAGGAACAAAGATTCGCTGCTGCGCGGCGTCGCTCACGAATCCGCCATGGGTGGTGTCCTTTAGCCGCAGCACCCGGCGCTGCCGCATGCCACGCTCGAACTGGCGGATGTTCGCTTCGACGACGCCGCGTTCTTCCGACAGACGCAGGAAGCGCTTGTAATCCTCGGGATCGTCTGGCCGTGAAGGAATCGGCCCGTCAAACACGACCGCGATGTTCAATGCTGGCGCCCTTACCCGACGATACTCCGGGCTGCGCACGGCCGCCCCGCGCTGGATGGCCGCAATGGCTGGGTCGGGATGCGCTGCGAGACCGGCCTCGCGTGCAATGGCTGCCGAGGCTTTGTAGTCGACCGCGGCGTCGAGATACACGAGCGACGCCACGCGCCTGGGGTGCGTGGCTGCCAGCCGAGTCATCTCCGCGCCGGCGATCGAGTGGCCGGCGAGATGTGCGCGCTGGGCTCCCAGGACATCGAGAAAGCCCAGCAGGTCGCGAACGAGCGTATCGGTGTCATAGGGCCCGGCCGGGACCGCCGAGGGCGGTTGGCCCCGGCGCGTGAGGCCCACGACGCGGAAGCGATCGACGAACTGCGGCGCCAGGTTGCCGAATTGTTCGTCGAGGCTGCCTCCGGCGGGCGTGAGGAACACGAGCCACGGCCCGGTGCCGCCCCAATCGGCGTAGTGCAAGCGTACGCCGTTGGTCGTGGCGAAGGCCTGCGTGGGCGCGCGGCCGCTCGGAGCCTGAGCACGGACGATGCCCATGCCCAGCGCGCCGACCGCGATGAACGTGATCAGAGGGAGGGCACGGGTCGACATGGTCGTGCGCCGTCAGTCCCTAAGCGTGAACCGCATCTCGACGGTGACGCGGACGGCGACCGGCTCCCCATCCCGCCGTGCCGGCTCGAACGTCCACTGCCGCATCGCCGCGACCGCTGCGTCATCGAGGCCGAACTCCGTGTCGAGCGACTGGCGGACCTGCACGTCCCCGACCGTGCCGTCCTTCTTCACGACGACCGAGAGCCACACCTCGCCGTGTACCTTAGCGTCCAGCGCAGCCTTCGTGTAGTCCGCTTTCACTTCGCGCGTCACGCGCGGCGACGTCACGCCGTTCCCGATGTCGAACACCTGGTCCTGCGCGGTCTCTGCGGAAGGGCCGGCAGACGCGCCGCCGCCTGGCATCGGCATCGCCCATACCGTGCCCGCCGTGACCGCCGCGACGATCGCGATCGCCACACCAGCCGTCCATCGCCGTTCGGGTCGTGTCATGTTCGCCTCCTGTGACAGTGCCTGAATCCGTTGCTGCAGGTGCCGCGGCCGAATGAGCGACGCGGCCGGGTGCGGTGACGGCCCGGCCGTGTCGGAGAACGCCATCAACGTTCGCGCATAGGCCCGCCAGTCCCCGAGGGCCGCGACGACGTGCTGGTCCACCAGCATCTCGCGGGCCGTGTCGAGCCGCGCAACCAGCAGGCGTGCGCCAGGGTGAAACCACAGCACGGCGCACCACGCCTCTTCCGCGCAGACCCGGAGCCAGTCGCGCCGCTGCACGTGCAGCGTTTCGTGCAGCAGGATGGCGCGTGCCGACTCGTCGTCCAGGTCCGTCCACGACACGGGCAGCAACACCACAGGCCGCACCACGCCGACCGTCACGGGCGACCGCACATCAGCCGAGAGACCCACCGTGAGACCGGGCACCGATGCCGTGGCGGCCGCACCGCGGGCCGGCGCGACTTCCACGGGCACCGCCCGGCGCACGTAACGACGGACCGCCGCCATGCCAACGATCAGCCAGGCCAAGCGTGCGACGGCGCCCGCCGCCAACACCTGCGCCGCCAGCGTGAGCCCCTGCGCGACAAACCCGTCTGTCTCCCCAGACGACGACGCGCTCGCGATGACCATGGCCGGTCCGTCAGGTGTCGGACCGGGCTGCCAGAGCGCCATCAACGGAAGCGCCATGGCGACCACGAGGAGCCATTGCCAGAATCGGTGTGCGCGCTGTGGATTCCGGATTGGATAGGCCCACGTGACACCAGCCGCGACGGCTGCGACGACGCCGAGTTGCAGGCTGTACGCCGCGGCGTTGGCCACGAGTGCGGCCGTCACGGCTCGCCCTCACTAATCAATCGCTCGAGCGCCCGCCGCTCCTTCACACTGAGGCTCGCGTCTTTCGCGAGATGGACCAGGAGCGGGCGCGCCGAGCCATCGAACATCCGTGTCACGAAGTCGCGCACCATGCCCGATTCGACCTGCGCCTGGGGCTTCGTCGGGGCGTACAGCTGAGCCTTGGGCCCCGGCGACTTCGCGAGATGGCCCTTGCCTTCGAGCAGGTTCATCATCGTCTGCACCGTCGTGTAGGCGATGTC
>NZ_JALHPM010000274.1:0-6253 GCF_022842525.1 Luteitalea sp. | reverse complement strand
CGACACCGGGGTTGGCTGCGGCGGCCGCGCTCGCGGTCGTGCCGCGCACGGTGCCGGTGTTCCACTGGCCTTCCTGGAACGAGAACGACGGCACGTCCTGGTAGTACATGTTCGTGTCCTGGCCGGGGAAGAACACCAGTCCGGTCGCCGGATTGAACGCCATCGGCGGCCAGTGGTGCGCACCGACGGCCGACGGCGAGAGCCGGGCGCCCTTCGAGCCGTAGCGCGCGTTCGGCGTCTCGACCGGCCGCCCGGTCTTCAGGTCCACGTGGGTGGCCCAGGTCACCGTGGTGAAGGGCTGCGCCGAGAGCAGTTCGCCGCTGATGCGATCGAGCACGTAGAAGAAGCCGTTCTTCGGCGCCTGCAGCAGCACCTTGCGCGGCTTGCCGTTGATGGTCAGGTCCGTGAGGATCATCTGCTGCGCGGCGTTGTAGTCCCAGTCGTCGCCGGGCGTCGTCTGGTAGTGCCACACGTAGCGGCCGGTGTCGGCGTTGAGGGCGACGATCGACGAGAGATAGAGGTTGTCACCGGTGCCGACGCTGCGATGCGTGCGCGCCCACGGCGAGCCGTTGCCGGTGCCGACGTAGACCAGGTTGGCCTCGGGGTCGTAGGAGATGCCGTCCCACGGCGTGCCACCGCCGCCGTACTGCCACCATTCCCCCTTCCAGGTCTTGAGCGCCATCTCCATCGAGCGGTCTTCGAGACCCTTCGACGGGTCGCCGGGCACCACGAACCAGCGCCACGCCTGTTTGCCCGTCTCGGCGTCGTAGGCGGTGAGGAAGCCGCGCACGCCGTACTCGCCGCCGCCGTTGCCGATGACGACCCGGCCCTTCACGATGCGCGGCGCGCCGGTGATGCTGTAGTCCTTGCCCACGGGCGTCGTCTGCACGGCCCACGCGACGTGCCCCGTTTCGGCGTCGAGGGCGACGAGCCGGCCGTCGAGCAGGCCCACGTAGACGCGGCCCTTGTAGTAGGCCACGCCGCGGTTCACGGGACCGCAGCAGAAGCGCGCGGCGCCGTCGGCGATGCCGCCCTTGACGAGGGCCGGGTCCCAGCGCCACTTGAGTGCGCCGGTCTTCGCGTCCACCGCGTAGACGACGCTGTAGGTCGACGTGCCGAAGAGCACGCCGTTGGCCACGATGGGCGTTGTTTCGATCTTGCCCTGCGAGCCCACTTCCACCGACCAGACCGGCGCCAGCCGGCTCACGTTCGACTGGTCGATCTGCGTGAGCGGACTGTGGTGGGTCTCGGCGTAGTCGCGGCCGTGATTCACCCATTCGCCGGGTGCCGGCGCGCGCAGCACGGCGTCGTCGATGACGCGGGCCTGTGGCGCCTGCCGCGCCGAGACGGTGATGGACGTGGCGGCGGCCAGGAGGGCGGCGGCCGTGGCCAGGGACGCGCGGAGCGGGCTCAGCATGTGGCGCATGTTAGCGCAAGCCCGGCCCGGAAAGACGGGTTAGAGTGGGGCTCCGCATGGCCCTGCATCACCTGCTCATCCTGACCAAGCACCCCGACGACTACCAGGCCCGTATCGAGGCGGCCGGGCTGCCCGACCTGGCGATCGTCGCCTCGGCCGACGTGGCCGATGGCCTGGCCCGCGGCGCCCACTGCGACCTGCTGCTCGGCGACCCGGCCCGGGTGAAGGAGGCTCTGCCGCACCTCTCGCGCCTCGTCTGGACACAGCTCAGCTGGGCGGGCGTGGAGCCGATGCTCGACCCGGCCCTCAGGCGCGACTACGTGCTCACGAACATCCGCGGCGTGTTCGGGCCGCTCATGTCCGAGTACGTGTTCGGCTACCTGCTGGCGCTCGAGCGCAAGGTGTTCCAGCGGCTCGAATCGCAGCGCGCGGGGCAGTGGGACGCGACGCTGCCGGGGACGCTCCAGGGGAAGACCCTGGGTCTCGTGGGCGTCGGCTCCATCGGCGCGCATCTGGCGGCGACCGGCAAACATTTCGGGATGCGCGTGCACGGCTACACGCGCAGCAGCCGCGACTGCCGCCATGTGGACCGCTACTTCCACGGCGCAGACAAGGCGGCCTTCGCACGCGAGCTCGACTACCTCGTGGCCGTGCTGCCGAATACGCGCGACACGGCGGCGATCGTGGATGCGGAGATGCTGGGTGCACTGCCGCCGCGCGCGGTGGTCGTGAACGTGGGGCGCGGGAAGACGATCGACGAAGCGGTGCTCGTGTCGGCGCTCACCGAGGGCCGGCTGGCCGGCGCGGTGCTCGATGTGTTCCCCGAAGAGCCGCTGCCGGCATCGTCGCCGTTCTGGACGACGCCGAACACCTACATCACGAGCCACACGTCGGCGCCGAGTTTCCCGGCCGACATCGTCGGCGTGTTCGTGGAGAACTACCGCCGCTTCCATCGCGGCGAGACGCTGCTGCACCGCGTGGATTTCGAGCGCGGCTACTAGCCTAGCGCGCCGCTGAGCAGTCGTGTTGACGTGGGATTCGGCCGTCGGCTCCGATGAGTCGCGTCGGTCACTCGCGCCTCTCGGCGACGTGTCCTGCCGTCCAAAGCACTTCTGGGGGCCCCTATCCCCTACCCTGCGTGTCGCCCGCACTCCCGGCGCGAGTGTCGGCTTCTTGCGCGACGACGACTCATAGTCGCTCGCCGACCGAACCCCACGCCAACACGACTGCCAACCGGAGAGCCCTGTCGCTGCTTCTTCGACACACAAGCCTTTTGACAGTGCCGACGCCTGGGCTAGCATGGGGCGTGACTGCCGGGTACATGCCTCGCCCGGCTGTTAGAAAGTGAGGGACGGCGATGTTGGATTCAGACGACCGCGATGCGATGGCCGCGTACATTGAAGCTGCGGACAGGTACTTCCGCGATCTTGAGAATCCTGAGCGCCTTTTCGCAAAACCCTTCGTGCCGCTTCATACGGCTGGCTACAACGTCGCCAGGCTCGGCTATCTGCTGCATCACCTTGATCACAATCACCTGCACACTGTTCTCGATTTCGGTGCCGGTATGTGTTGGCTGTCGGCAGTTCTCCTGCAGGCCGGCTGTCGCGTCGTCGCTCTTGATGTGTCGGAACGCGCTCTAGCGCTCGGCGCCCAGGCCATCGCTAGGGCCAATCTGCCGCCTGACGCTCGGGCGGTACGTTTTCTCAAGTACGACGGCTTTCGACTCCCACTTGAGGACCGGTCAATAGACCGGGTAGCCTGCTTCGACGCCCTGCACCACGTGCCAAACAAGCGCACGGTGCTCGCGGAGCTCTTCCGCGTGCTTCGTTCAGGTGGGCGCGCCTGTTTCGTAGAACCCGGACCAGGGCACGCCGACTCTGCTGAGGCCCGGCAGGAGGCCAATGACTGGGGCGTACTCGAAGACGAAGTGGACGCTCGAGCGTTGTGCACCATTGCCGAAGAAGTGGGATTCACATCGTGCTACGTTGTACCGCTTCCGTCGCTCTCTGACAATCAACTCACGCCAGACACGTTTCAGCAGCTCCGCGAAAGCGATCGCCGCCGGGAACTCGACTGGACCGGGAACGACGCGCTGATCGTATTGACGAAGTTGCAGGGCGGCATGAGGGACTCCCGGTCGCCTCATCGCCTGGCCGCAGATATCGAAGTGGTGGAATGCCCTGAAGCGGTCGCTCAGGGCGAACCGTTCTCAGTCGAGTTGCGCGTCACGAACATCGGCGACACGTTGTGGCTGGCGCTCAACCCCGCGGCCTCTGTCACTCCGCTCGACTACGCTGCGGCGTTTCTGGAGGATACGCCCTCCTCGATACTCAACTCCACAGAATCGGTCGCAGTGTATCGGCGCTATATCGACGATCACGACCTGGGCGGCACGGTCACCATTGGTGCGCAGCTGTGGCCGGTCGGAGGTGGAGGGCCTATCGATATCGACTACGCGCGTGGGTTCTTCGAGGATGACGTGCCGCCCGGGCAGACGGTACGCGTTGTCCTTCAGATGCGTGCTCCGCGCACCGAAGGCCTGTTCAGTCTGAGATTCGATGCGGTGGACGAGCTATTGACCTGGTTCTCGACCGCCGGGTCTCGTGTCGAGCATGCATACCTGACCGTTCGCGGACCGGCCGTAGTAGCAGACAGCAGGCTTCCCGGACGTTTGTCTGCGACCATTCGCATCGCGGAGCGGCCGTCGCCTGACGTCCTCATGGCGTCGATCGAGAACACTGGCGACGCCGTGTGGCTGGCGAATCCTGTTCGCGCCGGTGGCTGGGTTCGGCTAGGCGTGCAGTCTCTCGACGCAGCAGGCGCTGTTCTCGACAGGGACTGGCGCAGAGTGGACCTTCCGCACGACGTCCTCCCCGGGCAGTCCGTGACGTTATGTGTGGATACGTCAGACGTGCCATCAGACGTCCGCGCCGTGCGACTTGACCTTGTGAGCGAACTCCGCTGCTGGTTCGAAGACCATCAGTCGCTGACGCTGACACTTCAGCTGTAGGCTTGAGTCACGTAGGGCTGGCGCGACGGAGTGGACGCAAGCTGGGCACCCCGTCGCGCTTGGCGATCAGGGAGGTGGGAAACAAGCGTCGAGATTGCGGTTCACGTAGCCAGGCTGGACGCTGGCGGTTCCGATGTGGGCGACGTTCACGGAGTAAACGTCAATGAAGCTCGGGCAATTGGAGAAGTAGGCGGTGCCCTGTCGGTTTGCACCGGTGTTGTTCTGAAAGGTGCCGGAGCTGATCCCGTCGATCGCTGCCAGCACGACTGCTCCTTCGATATGGTTGGACTGAATGTTGCCAGCCCCGAAGGTGTTGGAGCCTCCATTCCAAATGTGTCCGCCAACCATTAGTCCGACCTTCATCAAATTGAAGTTCGAATAGACGGTGTTGTTGACGACATTCGCGCCGGAATGGAAACCCACGAGGAGCCCGGCGTGTGCGGCGACGGTGTATTGTGCGACGAGGTTGCGAGCGACGCTGCAGGTTCCATCACCGGTTCCGACGGCCAAGCCGACGTCTTCGTTGTCCCAGACGGCGTTGTCTTCGATCACGCTGTTCGTACACGTGACAGCGGTTAAGCCGTCTCCTCGATTGTTGTTGAAGGCACTGTTCCTGATTTGGTAGCTCGAGCCCGTAACTTCCATGCCTGTGCCGCACAGTGCCTGAAAGGAGTGCACCTGGTCCAAGACTAATCCAGAGCCATTGATCATCACGTTGTAGCCATACCTGTTGTCCGCAGGTGGATTGCAGAGCGACGATGAACGGGATGACCTGTTGCCGTCGAAAAGAATTCTTCTGATCGTGAAGTTCTGCGGCGCTGGAGTCAGCGGACTCCCCCAGTAGTTGTAGCCCGCTCTCAGGATAGGTCCGACGAGGCCCGCATGCGCGAGCAGCCTGGCGCCGGTCGGACCCCCATCGAGGACGACCGGCCCAACGATATAGAGCCCGGTCTGAACGATGTAGCCAGGGCTCCCCGAAGAGAGGTCGACGGTGCCTCCGGCCGCGAGACACGCGTTCAGCGCGGCGTCGTCGCTCACGCTGTCGTTCGGGCTTGCGGCCGGACACGACGCGCGAGCTTGCACTTCAGACACGCTGGCGAGAAGCATTGCGGCGAAAGCGAAAACCAGCGTGGATATGCCTGAGCGACGAAGTACGTCGCTAACGCAAAGAATGGGCACTTGCATGGCTACTCCTCCCGGCGCGAAGCAACGGCATTGCTTCACGACTGCGACGGCGTGGACGATCGCGACCTGGGGCCTGGGGGAGTGATTCTCAGAACTGCAAGCGCGGGGCCAAGCGCGGCGGCATGAGTGCCTGGATGCTGTAAGTCCTTCGAGTCGTTCGGCTTTCTGCCGACATGAGACCCCTTGGGCGGGATGAAGAACAGCTTGCTTGCCGACGCTGATCGTGAATGTTTGAACCGCCGACGTAGTGATTCCGAACGGTCGGCCGAATCTGGACATCGGACAGCCGAAGGCCCGGGAGGCCACGCTGCCGCCCGTGCGGTGGTCGTGAACGTGGGGCGCGGGAAGACGATCGACGAAGCGGTGCTCGTGTCGGCGCTCACGGAAGGGCGCCTGGCCGGCGCCGTGCTCGACGTGTTTCCCGAAGAGCCGCTGCCGGCGTCGTCGCCGTTCTGGACGACGCCGAACACCTACATCACGAGCCACACGTCGGCGCCGAGTTTCCCGGCCGACATCGTCGGCGTGTTCGTCGAGAACTACCGCCGCTTCCATCGCGGCGAGACGCTGCTGCACCGCGTGGATTTCGAGCGCGGCTACTAGCGGCCGGACGCGGCCGCCGCCGGCGCCTCGGGCAGCAGCGC